>NZ_MAJV01000092.1:0-505 GCF_001691065.1 Aliivibrio sp. 1S128
GTTATGCAGGCGTTATATTTAAAATTGGAAAATTGGTATTTTAAAAATAGGGATAATAATGAAAACTTGGCTAGTTAATACTAATACAAAAGAAAAAAATGGTAATCCTCATGGATTTAAGTATATGTTGCGTCAAAGTAAAGCTGCAGCATTTTATGATCGTGCCCCTGAAATAGATAAAATTAAAAAAGGTGATTTAGTCTTTCTTTATCACAATCAAAATAGAATTATTGCGGTTGGGGCAGTTGTTACTCCCCATCAAGGTCATGACTTCGGTGAAGTTGAAAAAATTGAACATTGGGTTGATGTAAACTGGCTTTGGAAAGCCGATTTTAATTGTGAATTTGAGCCGACAAACTCTATTGATCGCAACGTATTAGGTATTACTATGGTTAATGGGACAGTAGTTAATGTTACTGATCAGGTTAATTATAAAGTACTTTTTGAACAGATTGCACAACGTCAAAATTTTTAAATATAACAAATGCATCAACACGATTTGCTA
>NZ_MAJV01000093.1:0-265 GCF_001691065.1 Aliivibrio sp. 1S128
GGCGTAACGACGGGTATGGGCGCGGTTCTTAACACGGCTAAAGTTGAAAAAGGCGACACCGTTGCTGTATTCGGTCTTGGCGGTATTGGTCTTTCAGCTATCATCGGCGCAAAAATGGCGGGGGCAAGTCGCATCATTGGTGTTGACTTAAACGAAAGCAAATACGAACTGGCTAAGAAATTAGGCGCAACTGATTGCATCAACCCAACAAAATTCGACAAGCCAATTCAAGAAGTCATCGTTGAAATGACTGACGGCGGCGTTG
>NZ_MAJV01000094.1:0-265 GCF_001691065.1 Aliivibrio sp. 1S128
GGCGTAACGACGGGTATGGGTGCGGTTCTTAACACGGCTAAAGTTGAAAAAGGCGACACAGTTGCTGTATTCGGTCTTGGCGGTATTGGTCTTTCAGCGATCATCGGCGCAAAAATGGCGGGTGCAAGTCGTATCATTGGTGTTGACTTGAACGAAAGCAAATATGAACTGGCTAAAAAATTAGGCGCAACTGATTGCATCAACCCAACAAAATTCGACAAGCCAATTCAAGAAGTCATCGTTGGAATGACTGACGGCGGCGTTG
>NZ_MAJV01000095.1:0-552 GCF_001691065.1 Aliivibrio sp. 1S128
CCCATATACACACCATATGGAAGCAGGCGTTTTCTTAGAAAGAAAATAAACTGTCTCGTCCTAAAATACGTTGACGATTTTTAATTGAAAGCTAAGTGCGTACGCACTTGGCTTTTTTTGTGTACTTGATTTGGTGTACTCATTCCCAAGCTTAAATGTGGTCGCATTTCATTATAAATAAAAATAGATTCTTCAACTAGATGTCTTAACTCCTCTAAATCTTTGCAGTCATACAAAAGAAACTCTTGTTTAAGTATCCCATTTATTCGCTCTGCTAATGCATTTTGATAGCAATCATACCCATCCGTCATTGATGGTTTAATGTCATTTTTATTCAGTTTTTCCTGATAAACCTTTGAGCAATACTGTAATCCTCGGTCTGAATGATGAATCGTACTCCTTTGATATTGACGACTCTCTATCGCCATATCAAGAGCTTTGACTACATCAGTAGCTTTCATTTCATCACTTAATTCATATCCCATTATCTTTCGACTATAAGCATCTGTTACTAATGATAAATAATGAACACCTTCTTGTGATTGAACGTAA
>NZ_MAJV01000096.1:0-271 GCF_001691065.1 Aliivibrio sp. 1S128
GGCTTATTATTGTACGTTAGTGAAGGTGAAAAATTCCAGCCTTAATCCATAACGATTTTATAGCAAGGTTCATATTTAGAACCGGGTAACTTCATTCGACCCTGTTTTACAAAGTCTTGAAGTAAACGATCCATCTTTTTCATCAAGTCAGGATCACCATGTAGTTTAAATACACCATGCTTTTCGATCTCAGCAATGCCTTCGGCTTTTACATTACCAGAGACAATTCCCGAGAATGCTTGACGTAAGTTGGCTGCTAATGTTTCTTTTG
>NZ_MAJV01000097.1:0-473 GCF_001691065.1 Aliivibrio sp. 1S128
GTCAAGGCGTTGGTAGTGGAGAAGCCATTAAAATCATTTCAGACCAAATTAGAGCTGAAATTGCAGAAAAAGAGAAACAACGCTAACTAACTACTATTTTAAAGCCGAGCTAACCCCTCGGCTTAATTATATGGTCCGCCTCACTCTCAAACTCCTATGCTTAGAGTAGGCATGCAGAAATGAGGTGAATCATATGTCTTCCATCCAAATTTTAGGTATCGATTTAGGTAAACATAGCTTTCACGTGGTTGGTCATAACCACTTGGGAAAAGAAGTTTTACGGAAAAAATATAGTCGTAATCAATTAATCTCTTTTATTGCGAAGCTAGAACCAACAATAATTGCTTTTGAAGCATGTGGTGGCTCCCATTGGCTCGCTCGAAAATGCATAGACTTAGGCCATCAGGCCAAACTTATCCCGCCTCAATATGTAAAACCTTATGTGAAAGGTAATAAAAATGACTTCATTGATG
>NZ_MAJV01000098.1:0-409 GCF_001691065.1 Aliivibrio sp. 1S128
GTTTTAGTTACTTAACTCAAAATCTATGGGACTCTTTCCTCCTAGAGTCCCATGCCTTCTTATCGGATTATAATAGCCATCGATATAAAGTCGACTTTGCATTGTCATCTCTTCTCTTGATAGTTGCCCTAAACAGCTTATCCATTCCTTTTTATACTGAGCAAAGAAACTCTCTGAACAAGCATTATCCCAACAGTTTCCTTTACGGGACATACTGATTGTTATTCCTCTCTTGTACAACCAACGCATCGTCATCTCTGACGTATACTGAACTCCTTGGTCTGAATGAAACATCAATTGACTACCATCAGGTCTACGTCTTTCCCAAGCCTTCTTTAAACTACGAACTACAAGCTCTGCGTTGTTAATCCTACTCGTCGACCAACTGATGACCTTTCTTGAGTAAAGG
>NZ_MAJV01000099.1:0-235 GCF_001691065.1 Aliivibrio sp. 1S128
CCTAATAGTGTGAACTAATGTCACACAAGAAAATAGGGCTGGAATGGTTAAGTATGTGATAAAAGTTACTTTTCTTGTGAGCAAGATGAAGGTACTTTTGGTTGAGCTATAGTGTCCTTCTCGCCCTCTTGAAAATAGGAAAAAACTAAAGTCATAATAACAACGCCTATTAAAGCAAGCCTTTTATTGATAATTAAAATGCGCTCTTTCTTCATATTTACCACTTGTTCTGTTT
>NZ_MAJV01000100.1:0-331 GCF_001691065.1 Aliivibrio sp. 1S128
TCTAATACCATTGAAGACCATGAAAACTCTTCTTTGCTTTCTTCAGCAGAAGACTTCACAAATCCACCAGTTCCCCAGATAGAATCATCTTGATTGATGATGGTTGTTGTTTGATATTCTGTTTCTGGGAACTTTTCTAATGTAATAGCACTCATAAGATCGGCGTTCATTGCTTTCGCACTGCTTCGACCTGCTATTGCCTGCAATACTCGAACTTTTCCTTTAAGTTGTTCAGTATTCCAGCTTTGATAGGTTGCAGCTGAGTTTTTAAAAAAGATTTCACCATATTGTTCAATCGAAACAGATGGAACTTCTTTATTAAGAGTTAGGT
>NZ_MAJV01000101.1:0-120974 GCF_001691065.1 Aliivibrio sp. 1S128
CCTTCTGGATCATCACCAGAAAGAGTGAATAAATCAGTGTGACATACGCCAGTAGCAACGATGCGAACTAATACTTCGCCCGCTTTAGGAAGTTGAACATCAACTTCTTCCATTTTAAGAGGTTCGCCAGCAGCCCAAGCTACCATTGCTTTAGATTTGATGTGTGTTTGATCAGGTTTAATATCAAGAGCCATTGGATTTTCCTTATTGGGATAATGTAATCGACGACATAAATAAGCGGTTTCATTTTAAGCGTAGTGCTATTTTTTGTTTGTGCTCGTCGTCTTGTTGTATGCCATTATAAGTATTTCTCCTTATTTGATAATACGCTAGAATGGTAAATAATCTTTACGTATACGTAATAATAGTAATGAGGAACATGTTGTGATTGATTGGGAAGGAGTAACTGAATTTGTTGCAGTTGCTGAAGCGCAAAGTTTTACCGGTGCTGCGAGAGCTCTTGAAACATCAGTGGCACAGATCAGTCGTAAAGTAGCCGCTTTAGAGGACCGTTTATCAATAAAATTATTGATCCGAACAACCAGAAAAGTATCGGTTACAGAGGCGGGTCAAACCTACTACCAACATTGTCGTCATTTGGTTGAAGGATTAAAGCAAGCAGATAGAGCAATCACTGAGCTTAACGCAACGCCTCAAGGTCGTTTAAAGATCACTTCGTCAGTGACTTATGGTGAGCAACTAATCGCGCCACTGCTTAGTGATTTTATGCTGATGTATCCTCAGCTTGAACTTGAACTGATACTATCAAATCAAACGTTCGATTTAATTGAGCAAGATTTTGATCTAGCGATTCGCTTAGGTCGTTTAACCGATTCAACTATGATGGCAAAACGTCTGTCTAGTCGACAAGTTAGAGTGTGTGCTTCCCCCGGTTATATTGAAAAATATGGTGAACCACATACCTTGTCTGAACTCTCTCAGCATAATTGTTTAGTTGGCAGTTTGCCTATTTGGCGATTCATTGAAAATAAAAAAGAAAAAAGTGTAAGAGTAAAGGGATCGGTTCATTGTAATAGTGGCGCAGCCCTAACGAATGCTGCTTTAAAAGGATTAGGCATTGTTCAGCTGCCTGATTTTTATGTTCAAGAATCAATGGATAAAGGGGAATTAGTCGAAATACTGGTTCCATATAGAGAGCCTAAAGAAGGTATTTGGGCGGTATATCCCAACAATCGACACCTTTCAACAAAAGTTCGTTTATTGGTTGAGTTCTTAGCAAAAGAGTTAGCAGAATAGAATGGTAGATTTAGACGAGAATAAGAACGCGACGTTCTATATGCAAAGAGCGATAGAGCTTGCCTCAATCGCAGAAGGTGAAGGTGAAGTTCCTGTTGGTGCCGTTATTGTGCTAGATGGCGAGATAATAGGAGAGGGCTGGAACCGTTCAATTGGAACTCATGATGCTACCGCTCACGCTGAGATGATGGCGATTAAGCAAGCAGGGCAAACCGTTAAGAACTATCGGCTGGTTAACGCGACGTTATATGTCACTCTTGAGCCTTGCCCAATGTGTGCTGGCGCCATCGTACAGAGTCGAATTAAACAGGTTGTTTTTGGTGCAGCGGATTTAAAAACAGGGGCATCAGGCAGTGTCATTAATTTGTTTACAGCAGCCACTGCTTTTCATTTTGTTGAGTGTGAATCAGGAGTAATGGCCGACGAGTGTCGAGAGCAACTGCAAGCTTTTTTTAGGCGTAGAAGAAAAGAGATAAAAGAACAACGAAAGTTACAGCGAGAAGAAGAATTGAAAAACCAATAGAATAAATTGGTTGATATGAAAAAGGCAAATTGAACGTTCATTTGCCTTTTTTAATGTGTGCACATAAAGATTAGCGTAGAAATGATTAACGACAAGAGAATGATTCACCTTCATCAAATAGAGACATAGAATACAGTCGTTGGCGATGAAGCACTTTTTTATGGTTGTTTAATAATTTACGTCGACGTTGAGTGCTTCCTTTTAAAGACGTTTGTGATTTAAGTTTTCTTTTATTAGAGATCATAGATCCTCTTTTTTAGTGTAATAAATAAAAAATAGGGCTAATTGCATTAGCCCTATTTGAAATAATGTTATGAGCGAACTATCTAGCATATTGATTCATTGTTACCGTTATATGAAAGCAATTTACTATTGTTCTACCTCTGTATGATCTCGATATTACTGGTTCGAAACCGCATTACTGATTGCCGGTGTTGCTGAAGATAAAGGGACATCTATTACAGTTAAATCTTCGACGGTAATTTCTTCTTGAATTAACTTGTTTGCCTGTTCTTGTTCGTAACCAATAATACTTTGGTAATAACGACGAATATTCTCAACATAGTTTTGAGCTTCATCACCGCGAGCAAAACCATAACGAAGATATTTGTAATAACGTTTTTGGCGTAATAAAGGTAAGTTATCTTTTACGTCAGTCCATGAGTCAGGGTCACCACCTAAACTTTGTGTTAAACGGCGCGCATCCATCATATGACCAAAACCAATGTTATATGAAGCCAAGGCAAACCAAATTTTTTCGTGTTCTGTAATTGAATCAGGAACACGTTTCACTATACGTCGTAAATATTCAGCCCCGCCGCGAATACTTTGTTCTGGGCTCAAGCGATTTTTAACGCCAACAGATTGAGCTGTTGGAAGCGTTAACATCATCATGCCACGAACCCCTGTCGGTGATTTTGCTAATGGGTTCCAATGCGATTCTTGGTATGACAATGCCGCTAAGAAACGCCAATCAAAGTCACCCGCGTACTTTTTAAATAGGGGTTCCCATTTAGGAAGTTTGCTTTCTAGTGCTCGAATAAAAGCACGAGTGTCAACATAATCAAACGATTCAACATGGCCAAAATACTTTTCTTCTAAAAGGGCCAGTTTGCCACTTTCTTTTAGTTCACCAAAAAATTCAATGACCAGAGCTTGTAAACTATCGTCTTCTGTTTTTTGTAAAAACCAAGCGACAGGCTGATCTTCGGTTAACTCAAAAGCAACCGCTAAATCAGGATGAATTCGTTGAGTTAGCGATAATTCAACAGAATCCGCTAAAGTGTAATGTATTTCGCCATTGGCTACTTTTTTTAATAATTCACTAACGTCAGTATCTGGTTCTGTTTGCCAATCGAGATTTGGGTGCTTCTCTTTTAACTTGATTAATGTTCCTTCAAAGCTCGAGTCTTTTACTATAGTTAAGTTCTCATCAAGCTCGGTAAGATTTTTTATATTACGAGGGCGCCAACTGCCTTTTTTATACACGACTTGTTGACTGACATAATAATACACAGGTCCAGGAATAAATTGCTGTAGACGTTCTGGAGTGATGGTCATATTAGCGGCAACGATATCGACTTCATTGCGATTAAGTGCAGGGAATAAACCAGAGTAAGTATACGCAGGTGTAATTTCTAATTTTACTTCTAGTTTTTCAGCAAAGGCTTTTGCTAGATCATAATCAAGCCCTGTAGGACCATCAGAACCAATATAATAAGACAGTTGGTTATTTAAAGTACTGACTCGTAAAATACCGCGTTCTCTTACTTGTTCTAGTTTATTTTTTGGTTCTGATTCTACTTGGCAGCCCGTTAGGGTAAAAGCCAAAGTAAAAACAACCAAGCAAGATGGTAAAAGGCGATAATATCGGATGCGGCTCAAGTCAGAATGCTCTTGTAAATAATTAAGGCGTAGTTATATCAAATGGGAGAAAAAGAGGCAAAAGCACGGTAACAAATTAGAACAATTTTTAGAGATCGAGACAGAATAAATATGATATCGTCTATTTTTCACTCAAAGCCACAAAAAATTAAGCCCATTTGATATTTTTTTAAAAAAAATACGCAAACGGTTGCTTTTGGTGTTACTTCACAAAACAAAATCCTTTATAATGCGCTCGCAATACCAGAGGTAACATCGGCATGGTTACTATGAGTTATCAATATTTAATAGAGTTAATTATTTATAACTACATGAAGCTATACCAATATTACCTTTAATTCATTGCCGAAGAGACCTAAGTACATGAGAATTTTGCGTGGTTCACCTGCTCTATCTGAATTTCGTGTTAATAAGCTGCTTGAGCTTTGTCGCGAGCTAAAATTACCTGTCACTGGTATTTATGCTGAGTTTGCCCACTTTGCAGACGTAACCTCAGATCTTGATGCATCTGAAATTGTAAAGCTAGAAAAACTACTAACTTACGGTCCAACAATTGAAGAACATAAACCAGAAGGTTTATTACTTCTGTCTTCCCCTCGTCCGGGTACTATCTCTCCTTGGTCTTCTAAATCTACTGATATCGCCCATAATTGTGGTTTAGCTAAAATCGCACGTTTAGAGCGTGGTACGGCTTATTACGTAGAAACGTCAGAAACACTTTCTGAACTTCAATTGGTTGAATTAAAAGCCATTCTTCATGATCGTATGATGGAAGTTGTCTTCACTGATTTTGAATCAGCGGCGGCATTATTTACGGTTGCAGAGCCTGCGCCATACGCAGAGGTCGATCTACTTTTAGGTGGTCGTAAAGCGCTAGAAAACGCAAACGTTACCCTAGGTCTTGCATTGGCAGAAGATGAGATTGATTACCTATTAGAAAGCTTTACTGAAAAGCTAGGTCGCAATCCTACTGATATTGAATTAATGATGTTTGCACAAGCGAACTCAGAGCATTGTCGTCACAAAATCTTCAATGCAGATTGGACTATCGATGGGGTTAAGCAAGATAAATCATTATTCAAAATGATCAAAAACACCTTTGAAGTCACTCCTGAAAACGTGCTGTCTGCTTACAAAGATAACGCCGCAGTAATGACGGGTTCTACCGTTGGCCGTTTCTTCCCTGATCCAGAAACGCGTGGTTATGGTTACCATCAAGAAAAAACACACATCTTGATGAAAGTAGAAACCCATAACCACCCAACGGCTATTTCTCCTTGGCCGGGCGCATCAACAGGTTCTGGCGGTGAAATCCGTGATGAAGGCGCAACAGGTATCGGTGGTAAACCAAAAGCGGGTTTAGTTGGTTTCTCCGTATCTAACTTAAAAATTCCTAATTTTGTTCAACCGTGGGAAACGGATTTTGGTAAGCCAAACCGTATCGTTACTGCGCTTGATATTATGCTTGAAGGCCCTCTAGGCGGCGCGGCATTTAACAATGAATTTGGTCGTCCAAACCTATTAGGTTACTTCCGTACTTATGAAGAAAAAGTAAACTCTCATAATGGTGAAGAAGTACGTGGTTACCACAAGCCAATCATGCTTGCGGGTGGTTTAGGTAATATTCGTGATGATCATGTTCAGAAGAAAGAGATCCCAGTAGGCGCAAGCTTAATCGTACTTGGTGGTCCAGCGATGAACATCGGCCTTGGCGGCGGTGCAGCATCTTCAATGGACTCAGGCTCTTCTTCTGAAGATCTAGATTTCGCTTCAGTACAACGTGAAAACCCAGAAATGGAGCGTCGTTGTCAGGAAGTTATCGACCGTTGTTGGCAGCTTGGTGATGCAAACCCAATCGCATTTATCCACGATGTAGGTGCAGGTGGTATTTCAAACGCATTACCTGAACTTGTTGATGATGGTGAGCGTGGCGGTATCTTTAACTTACGTGATGTACCCAATGATGAGCCGGGCATGAGCCCACTTGAAATTTGGTGTAATGAATCTCAAGAACGCTATGTTATGGCGGTTGCAGATAAAGACTTAGCGACATTTGAAGCGATTTGTAAGCGTGAACGTGCGCCATATGCGGTTGTTGGTAAAGCAACGGAAGAGCGTAACCTTAAGTTAGAAGATTCACATTTCGACAATACACCAATTGATATGCCAATGGACATCCTTCTAGGTAAAACGCCTAAGATGCACCGTGATGCAAAAACGCTAAAAGCGAATAACCCAGCGATTGATCGTTCAGGCATTGAAATGAATGATGCGATTGAGCGTGTTCTTCGTTTACCAACAGTGGCAGAGAAAACATTCTTAATCACGATTGGTGACCGTTCAGTGACTGGTCTTGTGGCTCGTGACCAAATGGTTGGCCCATGGCAGGTTCCTGTTGCTAACTGTGCGGTAACTGCGGCAAGTTATGATACTTACCACGGTGAAGCGATGTCTCTTGGTGAGCGTACACCCGTTGCTCTACTAGACTTTGGTGCATCAGCTCGTTTAGCGGTTGGTGAAGCCATTACCAACATTGCAGCGACAAATATTGGCGATATTAAGAATATTAAATTATCTGCAAACTGGATGTCTCCAGCGGGTCACCCAGGTGAAGATGCGGGTCTTTACGAAGCCGTTAAAGCCGTAGGTGAAGAACTTTGTCCGGCACTTGGTCTTACTATTCCAGTAGGCAAAGATTCAATGTCTATGAAGACTAAGTGGGAAGAGAATGGTGAGCAGAAAGAAGTTACTTCTCCTCTTTCTCTTGTGATTACCGCTTTTGCACGTATTGAAGATATTCGTAAGACAGTGACTCCACAATTACGCACTGACAAAGGTGAAACATCGCTAGTTCTTATTGACCTTGGGAACGGTAAAAACCGTATGGGTGCAACAGCACTAGCGCAAGTTTACAAGCAACTTGGTGATAAACCAGCAGACGTAGACAATGCAGCACAGCTAAAAGGCTTCTACGAAGGCATTCAAACATTAATCGCAAATGATCAAGTCGTGGCTTACCACGATAAAGGCGATGGTGGTTTATTCGTGACGCTTGCTGAAATGGCATTTGCTGGACATTGTGGTGTGAGTGCGAGCATTGAAGCATTAGGCGAAGATACATTAGCTGCATTATTTAACGAAGAGTTAGGTGCGGTAATCCAAGTTCGTAATGACGATTTAGATTCAGTGTTATCAACCTTAGCTGCAAATGAGTTAGGTGAATGTTCACACGTTATTGGTTCTGTTGAAGCGTCTGACGAAGTGGTTATTAAGTCTGGTGAAACCGTTATAGTAGAACGTAACCGTACTGAATTACGTACTATCTGGGCTGAAACTACGCATAAAATGCAAGGTTTACGTGATAATCCTGTATGTGCAGACCAAGAACATGAAGCGAAAAAAGACAACTCAGATCCAGGTCTAAACGTTAGCCTAAGCTTTGATGTAAACGAAGATATTGCCGCGCCTTATATCAACCTAGGTGCTAAACCTAAGATGGCAATTCTACGTGAGCAAGGTGTTAACTCTCACGTTGAAATGGCAGCAGCGTTTGACCGCGCAGGCTTTGAAGCAACAGATATTCACATGAGTGACATCCTTACTGGCTCTGCAGTACTGGAAGAGTACAACGGTCTTGTGGCGTGTGGTGGCTTCTCTTACGGTGACGTACTAGGCGCTGGTGAAGGTTGGGCTAAATCAGTTCTGTTTAATGAAGATGCTCGTAACCAGTTTGAAGGTTTCTTTAAGCGTGAAGATACCTTCTCCCTAGGCGTATGTAATGGCTGTCAAATGTTATCTAACCTACGTGAACTTATCCCTGGTGCAGAATACTGGCCTCGATTCGTGCGCAATGAATCAGAGCGTTTTGAAGCACGCTTTAGCCTAGTTGAAGTGCAGAAATCAGATTCTATTTTCCTTAATGGAATGGAAGGTTCTCGTATGCCAATCGCGGTTTCTCACGGTGAAGGTCGTGTAGAAGTTCGTAATGATGAACATCTAGCAGCGATTGAAAGCTCAGGCACTGTTGCTCTACGTTACGTTGATAATAACGGTAATCAAACGCAGCAATATCCAAATAACCCGAACGGTTCACCAAACGCCATTACCGGGTTAACAACGACGGATGGTCGAGTAACTATCATGATGCCTCACCCAGAGCGTGTTTTCCGTACGGTTGCTAACTCTTGGGCTCCAGAGACGTGGGGCGAGAATGGCGCTTGGATGCGTATGTTCCAAAATGCCCGTAAGAATATTGGCTAATTTAGAGCATATTTTGGTTGAGGCTTATTAAGTGTTAACCAATATCTTTAATTTAATAATCAATTATTTATTATGATTTTTTGAAAATGTGATAAAAATCTGAAAATTGAATTAACAGTCTGTTCTATAATAAATAAAAGAGTTGGGTAAAGACGGCTCTTTTCAAATAAAACCGTTGGAGTTTAGGCTTCAGCGGTTTTTTTGTTAGAATAGCGCTTTAATTTTATCTTTCGGAAAAAACAATGAAAAATACGCACGTCACAATTGGTTTAAGTAACCCTAAAAGCCCTACCAATGTTGGCGCAGTGATGCGTGCTGCTGGTTGTTATCAAGTTGATGATGTTCGTTATACTGGCGAGAGATACGATCGTGCCGTTAAATTTCAAACAGACACAAAGAAAGTAGCGAATAAAATTCCGCTGACCAGCGTAGATTGTTTATTAGATGGACTGCCAGAAGGCATGAAGGTGGTGTGTGTTGAACTTGCTGAGGGAGCAATATCTCTTCCTGAGTTTCAACATCCAGACAAGGCAATTTATGTTTTTGGCCCTGAAGATGGTTCAATTACCCAACAAGTTGCAGATAGAGCAGATTATGTCGTTTATGTTCCAACGGTTGGTTGCATGAATTTAGCAGCTACAGTGAATGTTCTTCTATACGATCGATTAGCAAAATCCGTTGATATTGTGAAAGGTGATGAGTTGATCCGCAGTAGCCGAGACAACCGCAATCATTTAGTTGTAAAAAAATAAGATCAACTTCTCCTTTAAAGCGCTTATAGATTGACATCTTTTTGATGCATTTTTGGCTAGATGTGTTCTAATAGCGGGCATTAAAGGGAATGCAGTTATTGTGCTGCAGTTATAGATGGATTTTTTAGTAATGATCTATCCCTTAACTATCGAATTCTAGGAAATAAAAATGGCAAAATTTGATTACCGTATTGTAGAAAAACGTAACGCTTGGGCTGCTGAAATTACGCGCCAAGTAACTTCTCGCAGAACGGTTGTATCTAAGCGTCAGCTTGGTTTTGAAAGCGAAGCTGAAGCAGTTGAATGGGCTCAAAAAGAGCTTGTTGAATTTGCAAAGACTCAAGCGGTTCGTAATGATCGTAAAGCTGATCAACGTACTGAAAAAGAAGAAATGATCGCTCGTAAGAAAGAGAAGTCAGCAGCACAAAAAGCGGAATATGAAGCCGCTCGTGATGCCGCTAATGAAGAAGACGATTACGATTACGACGAAGAGTAATCTTCTCGAATAATTCGAAATAAAAAAGGCGCTTATTTGAGCGCCTTTTTTTATATTTGATATTATGGATTGTTTTGATGATAGAAAAAGAAGCATTATTAGAATCAATTATCCAAGCGTTGCGTGATGTTCATCAAATGGCGGTTGAAGCAACGCAGCGAGCGATTGATCAAGCGACAGACAAAGAAGCAATAGCACGCAGTAAGTATGAAACCTTTGGTTTAGAGGCGTCTTATCTAGCTCATGGACAGGCATTGCGAGTTGCTGAATGTGAAGCGGATATATTAGCGTATCGAAAGTTACCGCGATTAGAATACACAGAAGACAGTGCGATTAACCAATGTGCTTTAGTGACGGTTGTAAATAAAGATGATGTCGAGAGTGTATTTTTTATAGGCCCATCAGCCGGTGGAGTAAAAGTAACTCATAATAAGATGACATTTTCACTAATAACGCCGTCAGCTCCGCTAGGAAAAGCCATGATAGGGCAACAACTTGGTGATGAATTTGAATTGAATTTAGCGGGTAAGACGCAGCAATACGAAATTATAGACGTGCAGTAATAACAGATAGTTAGATATAAAATAAGAGAGGTGAACCTCTCTTATTTTTAAATTACTTTAATAGAAATACTAAAGTGTAGATGTTGTGATTTGACCGTTAGTTAATTGGTCAGTATCCGCTTCGATAATTTCATCGATATACGTTTCAACCGTTTGACCCACCATCTCATCATCTTCGGTAAAATAAGCAAGATGGAAAATAGCATCTCCCTCATTAACCAAAGGTAAGGTTTGTTGGCCAATAACAATACCGCCTTTATGAGCGCGTAGTTCGATTTCACTGTGACCTAATGGTGCACTGATATAAGCCAAAACTTGGCCTTTATCAACTTGCTCACCAAGCGTTACAACCGTACGTAAAATACCGTCACTTTCTGCTCGTAACCAACTTGTTGATTTGGCTATGATGGCTTCAGGTAAGCGTTTTCTACTTGCCTTTAACATGCCGATGGCTTGCATTACACGTTGTACGCCAACATAACCCGCATTAATCGCGATAGGCTCAAAGCGTAAAGCTTCACCCGCTTCATACGTTAATACTGGAATATTACATTTTTCAGCTTCACTGCGAAGAGAACCATCTCGAAGAGGCGAATCTACAATCACTGGCGTACCGAATGCGTGTGCAATACGTAACGTTTCAGGATTGCTTAGATCAGCACGAATTTGAGGAAGATTCGTTCTGTGAATAGCACCAGTATGTAAGTCAACAATATAATCACAACGTTGCGCTATTTGGGTGAAAAAAGTATTTGCCATACGAGATGCCAAAGAGCCTTTTTCAGAGCCAGGGAAGCAACGGTTTAAATCACGGCGATCCGGAAGATAGCGTGATTTATGGATGAAACCAAAGACATTAACAATAGGTACTGCAATAAGAGTCCCTTTTAATGTCTTAGGATCAACGTTGTTAATTAACTGTCGAACAATTTCAACACCATTAAGTTCATCACCATGAATGGCAGCATTTACCATCAGGATTGGGCCAGCATGCTGGCCGTTAATGATCTCAACAGGGATCGATAGAGGTGAGTGCGTATAAAGCTTAGCGGCTTCAATCTCAATTACCTTTCTTTCACCAGGTGCAACCGAGTGCGTTAGTATTTCAAACGCTTGATTTTTTTTAGCCTTTGCCACGAGTTTTAGTCCTTTTAGTCGCTGCATTTTTCTCAATAAAATCAATAATTAGGCCAGCAACGTCTTTACCTGTCGCTGCTTCAATGCCTTCTAAGCCCGGAGATGAGTTCACTTCCATTACAAGTGGACCACGATCAGAGCGAAGTAAATCTACACCTGCTACATTTAAGCCCATGATATTTGCTGCAGCGACTGCTGTCTTACGCTCTTCAGGAGTTAATTTTACTAGTGACGCTGAGCCACCACGGTGTAAGTTAGAGCGGAATTCGCCTTCTGCACCTTGACGCTTCATTGCTGCGATCACTTTGCCACCAATAACGAAACAACGGATATCAGCACCGCCAGCTTCTTTGATGAACTCTTGAACCATAATGTTAGCTTTTAAGCCCATGAAAGCTTCAACAACACTTTCTGCTGCTTTTCGTGTTTCTGCAAGAACAACACCGATACCTTGAGTGCCTTCTAAGAGCTTGATCACAACTGGCGCACCGCCAACCATGTCTAATAGGTCTTTAACGTCATCAGGCTTGCTTGCAAAGCCCGTAATCGGCATACCAATACCTTTACGAGAAAGTAATTGCATTGAACGCAGTTTGTCACGAGAACGAGTAATCGCAACTGATTCATTTACAGGGTACACATTCATCATTTCAAATTGGCGTAATACCGCAGTACCATAAAAGGTAACTGATGCGCCAATACGAGGGATGATTGCATCGAAATTAATCAGTTCTTCACCTTTAAAGTGAATTTGAGGCTGCTCTGAATTGATATTCATATAACAACGTAATGCATCAATTACTTTCACTTCATGGCCACGACTTTCTGAAGCTTCGATTAAACGGCGAGTAGAGTAAAGGTCTTGGTTACGCGATAAAATACCGATTTTCATTATACATTTTCCTCAAAATCAACTAGGTAAGACGACGATGGATCAACAACAATGCGATCTTGCATTGATGATCTGCCAAGTAACATACGAAACACCATTGTTTCTCTGTTACTTAATGTTATTTCAGCTGGCCACTCTTGGCCTGATAAACGGATCATTGTTTTGATGACATAACGCATCTCTTCTTGACCACTTGAACTTTTTACTGAGCGGCGATCAACGATAGGTGCTTCACAAATTTGCACGAAATCGTTATTACGCTTTTCTGGATGAATCCAGAAACGGACCCAGTCTTCACCATCCTTTGTGAAGGGCTCTACTTTAAATGCATGTAAACAAGAAGTTTGGGCGCCAGTATCAACTTTTGCCTTAATTAATTTAATACCAAGTTCTGGAAGGCTAAGTGATTCGCGCCATCCGACTATGATTTTATCTGTCATTAATTTGTCTCAAATAGAAAAAATCCACAATTAAGTATAGTAAATACTTTGCGGATATCTAACCCATTTGGCTACCATCTAATTGTCTGAGTATATTACTCAGTAGTCTGGAGTTTGGTGGAGTATATAGAGAGGTGTTATAGGATGTGTACACCGTGACTCAATGAGGGCGAATTTATCAGTAGTTTTTAATTTCGTCAAATAAAAAATAGATTATAATTTTGACGCTTTTTGATTAGTTTTTCTAATGGGTGTATATGTTAACGAGTTATGACTACTTATGTATTTTGTTTAAAAAAAGAACACGGTGATAATCATTATTTTGATAATAAATGAATGAATATAATATTGTCGAATCCTTTTAATGTAGAGATAGCTGCTAAGTACTTATTAATTCATAAAATAAATGAATTAATTAGGAATTTATAACTGGTGTTTAATAATGAGTGAAGTTACTATACGTACATTGTACTAGTGTGGTGATACAAAGAATGACCAATAACAGAGAAAGTTTTAGTTCACGTATAGGATTCATTTTGGCAGCAGCAGGTGCGGCTGTTGGATTAGGAAATATTTGGGGATTCCCAACACAAGCCGCTAGTAACGGTGGTGGGGCTTTCTTATTGGTTTATCTTGTCATGATACTGGTGGTGGCTTTTCCAATGCTTGTTGTTGAAATGGCGATTGGTCGTCATGGACAGGCGAACCCAGTTGATAGTATGCGTTCACTAACATCAAACCCATTAGGCAAGCGTATTGGTGCTTTTGTTGGTTGGATAGGCTTGAGTGTTCCTAGTGTTGTTTTAATGTTTTATAGCATTGTGGGTGGCTGGTTAATCTGTTTTTTACTTGGTGCTATGGCGAATGTTATTGGATTACACGATGTTGCAGAATGGTTTAAAGGTTTTAGCATTGAGCGTAATTTACTAGGCACAATATTCTTTTATGTATTAACTATTCTAATCGTACAGGGTGGAATTAAAGACGGTATTGAGAAATGGTCTACTCGTTTAATGCCTGCTTTGTTTGTTTTATTTGGTTTATTGTTTGTTTACATCATGATGCAACATGGAGCCGTTGAGGGATTGAAGCATTATCTTATCCCTGATTTTGAAAAGGTAATGGATAAAAAACTGATCCTGGCTGCGATGGGGCAAGGCTTTTTTTCACTCACAATTGGTGGCTGTTCGATGCTTATTTATGGTTCATATTTAAGTAAAGAAGAGAACTTACCGAAAATGGCAATGAACGTAACTTTGGTTGATACCGCAGTTGCATTTATTGCAGGGCTAGTGGTAATGCCTGCAATGTTTGTAGCGATGGAAAAAGGCGTTCAAATTTATGCAGAAGATGGCTCATTAATCAGTTCTGATACCTTGGTATTTACTGTGTTACCAATGATGTTTGATAGTTTAGGTTTATTTGGTGACTTGTTTGCTATTGTTTTCTTCTTATTGTTAACGATTGCAGCATTAACCTCTTCAATTTCAATGCTTGAGTGTTCAGTTTCTTTAGTGAGCGAGCGATTTAAAACTAAAAGAACGCCAACAAGTTGGGTGCTAGGTGCTCTGATTGCTGTTTTCAGTGTGATAATCGTATTTAATTTTGGTGAGTTATTTGGTTTGGTTGCCATGATTGCGACTCAGTACTTGCAACCTGTTGCGGCATTATTGTTCTGTGTATTTGGTGGTTGGGTGTGGAGCCGTCATTCTAAAATTAAAGAACTTGAGCAAGGTTATCCAGAATTTCAACAAGGGTTCTTTGGTAAGGTTTGGCCTCTGTATGTGAAGTTTGTGTGTCCTATTTTAGTTATTACGGTTCTTTGGGCATCGTTCTAACATTCTCATCGTAAATACAAGGGCAGGACAATAATGATATTGTCCTGCCCTTTTTTATTTTTTAAGTAATCAGATAGTTATCTAAATTGTTTAGCATCGACTAAGTAATCAAAACCGGCATTAGCCAGTTTTGTGATTAGAGTTTCTTTATCTAATTCATAGAATTTTACATAGCTATCTAGATCACCAAATTCATCGCGGATCTTCATGTTAACGATGCTCATGAGCATAACAGGATCCATTGAAGCCATCTTTTCAGGTGTCATTACTCATCCTCAAAATCAGAAATTAATAAGTTTGCAGCGGCAAATGCGGCTCTTTCACGAGTTTCTTTTGGAAGGGCTTCGTCTGCTGCAATATCGTTTAATGATTTAACGGCACACGTAATCGCTTGAGGGATATAACCTTGATCACCACTGCCAATAAGTGAATAAAGTTCACGAACCATGTCACAACAATCATATACTTTCATAATATTTTCCATCTTAAAATGATAACTATTGTGAAGTTTACACTGAGCTATTTTGATTACCAATCATCAAATGTTTTAAATGACTAATTCATTGATTTAGATAAAACAAAGCCTCGATACACACGGTTATGGTGTGTATCGAGGCTTTAAGTTATCGAGGAGAACGTTATTTATGTTAACGAGGATTATTAATTTTCGTTTAACATACCGCGTTCAATAATGAATTCAACGATCTTTTCTAAGCCAACGCTTTTTTTCAAGTTAGCAAATACGTATGGTCGAGTTGGGCGCATACGAGCGGTGTCGGATTCCATCACTTCAAGAGAAGCACCAACATACGGGGCTAAGTCGATTTTGTTGATGATCAATAGATCTGACTTAGTAATGCCAGGTCCGCCTTTACGTGGTATTTTTTCACCTTCAGCAACGTCAATGACATAGATAGTTAAATCCGCTAATTCAGGGCTGAATGTAGCACTTAGGTTGTCACCGCCGCTTTCAATAAAAACAATATCTAGATTTTTATGACGTTGTGCTAATTCTTCAACGGCAGCTAAGTTCATTGATGCGTCTTCACGAATAGCAGTGTGAGGGCAACCGCCAGTTTCAACACCAATGATTCTGTCTGCTGCTAATGCTTCTGCTTGAGTTAGGATTTTTGCATCTTCTTGCGTGTAAATATCATTGGTTACTACTGCAATTTGGTACGTATCACGCAGTGTTTTACACAGGATTTCTAATAGTGCTGTTTTACCTGAGCCAACAGGGCCGCCAACACCAATACGTAAAGGTTGTTTGTAATCTTGCATTTACTTACTCTTATGATCTAAATAGTCGAGTGTATTGGCTCTCGTGTCGAGAGCTTGCCAATACTTGCGCTGGAGTGAAGCTACCAATGAGGTGTTCAGGCCAGTGCTCTGATTTATCTACTGCTTCTAAGATAACGTCTGCCATTTCTAACAGCAGTTGTTGTCCTGCACTTTGTCCTAGTGGAACCAGTTTTATGCCAACAATCGTGGCATTTTCAAGCCATCCCCAAGCATAGGCGACAGCTAACTTTCTTTCAGATAGTTGCCAGTGATTCGCTGCGAGTGCAAAAGCGGCAATTTGGGTTTGTTTTACCATTGGTTGGGTGGTTGAATTTAATTCAATACCTAATTTTGGTAATAACATTGAGAAAGCTAAGCCTTTCTGTCTTTCTTCAAGTCGTAATTCTTTTGTCTCACGATTGGCGATAACAAAATCACACCATTCTTGAGCTTCTTGCCATTGTTCATTTTTGAACAACTGGGTTACTTTCGCTAAAACTGGCAGCTCTAATGTAGCGATACTGTCCATTAATTGATTGCTTAACCAATGCTTTAACTCGGTAACGTTACTAACCCAACCTTTTTCAATCGCCCATTCTAATCCTTGTGAATAGGTGAAAGATCCTACCGGTAAAGAGGGGCTAATTAATTGATAGAGTCGTAGATCCTCTAACACTATGGCCTCGCTTAATGGTGATGACCATCGTATGAGCCAGCACTTGAACCACCATAGGCTCCTGGTTCAGGTTGATATTTGGCTTGTTCTACTTTTACGTTTAACCCTAAACGTTGCACCATGTCATCAAGTACATGATCGTGAAGATAACGACACCACCCAGCTTCAACTTGAAGGGGGACGTGGCGGTTGCCTAAGTGGTAGCACGCTTTTGCTAGTAATAATAAATCATCACTATAAACGGTTGATACAGTTTCTGCTGCTGCGGTAATGATGGCTTGAATGCCATCATCACTTTCTACTATGTCATGCTCTTTTAGTACGGTTCCGCGTGGTAAAAATAAACCCGCATCAGTACCATCACTAAGGGTTACTTTTAAACGACTTTTTGTACGTTCTAACATAGTTAAACATAACGTTAGTTCGACGGCGTTGTGTGAATGAACTTCGCCATGATGGTGGTCATGGTGGTGATGAACAAGGTGAGTAAATTTAATCATGATTATTCACTGTAAAAAGTGCCTCACCAGAAATAAGTACACTGGTAAGGCTAGGTTTAAGTTATTTAAAATAAGAAATAACGTTGTGCCATTGGTAACTCTGTTGCTGGCTCGCAAACAAGAGGGATCCCGTCAGCTTTTACGATGTAAGTTTGGCTGTCTAATTCAATGTGCGGTGTGTAGCTATTATGAATCATCGATTTTTTCGAGATGTTACGACAACCTTTCACTTCACCAATTTGGCTTTGTAAATTCAGTCGCTCAGGTACGCCTGCTTTAATGCCTGCTTGCGACATAAAGATCATTGATGTTTTGTATTTCGCTTTTCCATAACACGCGAACATTGGGCGATAATGAACAGGTTGTGGCGTTGGTATAGCGGCATTGATGTCGCCCATCGGAGCGTAAGCCACTAAACCACTTTTCATAACAAGCGCAGGTTTTACACCAAAGAACGCAGGGTTCCAAACGACTAAATCGGCTAATTTACCGACTTCAACAGAGCCTACTTCATGCGAAATACCATGAGCAATCGCTGGATTGATGGTGTATTTAGCAACATAGCGTTTGATGCGATTGTTATCACTTTCTTCTGTGTCACCTTCTAAGATCCCACGTTGAAGCTTCATTTTATTAGCGCACTGCCAAGTACGAATAATCACTTCACCCACACGGCCCATTGCTTGTGAATCAGATGACATCACAGAGATAGCACCAAGATCATGAAGAATGTCTTCTGCTGCAATCGTTTCACGACGAATACGTGATTCAGCAAAAGCCACGTCTTCAGGAATAGAAGGATCTAAGTGGTGGCATACCATTAACATATCTAAATGCTCATCTACGGTATTGATCGTATATGGCATCGTTGGGTTGGTTGATGCAGGCAGAATGTTTGGTTCACCTACCGATTTTATAACGTCTGGTGCGTGACCGCCGCCAGCGCCTTCGGTGTGAAATACGTGAATAACACGATCACCAATGGCTTTAACGGTTTCTTCGTAAAAACCGCCTTCGTTTAACGTATCTGAATGGATGGCTACTTGGATATCCATTTCATCAGCCACATTTAAACAGTTATGAATCGCGGCAGGAGTAGCGCCCCAGTCTTCATGAATTTTTAACCCAATAGCACCCGCTTCAATTTGTTCACGCAAAGCATCGGGTTTACTTACACAGCCCTTGCCGAATAAGCCAACATTGATAGGTAAATCATCCACCGCTTCTAGCATGCGATGCATATTCCAAATGCCAGGTGTTACAGTGGTTGCATTTGTACCAGCTACTGGGCCTGTACCACCACCGATGAAGGTAGTGACGCCAGAGGTTAAGCCTTCTTCTGCTTGTTGAGGGCAGATAAAGTGAATATGAGTATCGACACCGCCAGCAGTAATAATTTTACCTTCACCAGCAACGACTTCTGTCGCAGGACCAACGACGATATCCACATTGGGTTGAACATCAGGGTTACCTGCTTTACCAATCCCAAAGATACGACCGTCTTTAATGCCAATGTCTGCTTTTACAATACCCCAATGATCGAGAATTAAGGCGTTAGTAATAACGACATCAACACATTCGCTATTAACCACTTGGCTTTGACCCATCCCATCACGGATCACTTTTCCGCCACCGAATTTTATTTCTTCGCCGTAGGTCGTAAAATCATTTTCTATTTCTAAAAACAGCTCAGTATCGGCCAAACGAACGCGGTCACCGGTCGTTGGTCCAAACATGTTGGCATAAGCAGTACGAGAGATATGGGCCATTTAATTTGCCTCTTTTTCGTCAGTAGAGTTATCAATGCTGATCATGTCGTCAATCTTGCCCATGACGGAACCTTGGAAACCGTATATTTCTCGTTTACCGGCAAATTCGACGAGCTCAATAGTGCGACGTTGGCCCGGCTCAAAACGAATAGCCATACCCGCAGGAATGTTTAAACGAAAGCCTTTGGTTGGTTCTCTATCAAATTTTAGAGCCTCATTCACTTCGTAGAAATGATAATGAGAACCTACCTGAATAGGACGGTCACCATAATTTGCGACAGATAAGTTATATGTCTTACGGCCCACATTTAATTCAATTTGACCAAGAGCGTCATTTACTCTTATTTCTCCAGGGATCATCCTTAATTCCTTAAACGATAGGATCGTGAATTGATACTAACTTGGTGCCGTCGGGGAATGTACATTCAACCTGAACATCTGGGATCATTTCAGGAATACCTTCCATAACATCATCAGCCGTTAAAATGGTGCGGCCGTAGTTCATTAAATCAGCCACGGTTCGTCCATCACGAGCCCCTTCCATTATTTCAAAACAAATTAAGGCGATGGCTTCAGGGTAATTCAGTTTTAATCCACGCGCTTTACGTCTTTCAGCAATCATGCCCGCAGAAGCAAGCAGCAGTTTGTCTTTTTCTCTTGGTGTTAATTCCATTACTATTCCAACTAATTATGTTGCCCAGATGCGTGGGACTTCGGGTAATGTTCCTAACCAATGTTGGCGAGTGTGTTGCCATAGCGTACTAAAACACGCCATCATGGGTTCTGTTTGATAACCTAAATAACGGATAACCAATAAGCCATCAATGTGAGTAATTCCACAAATAGGATCGCTATTGCCAAATAACCCAGTTTGTTCATGGAAATATTCATTAATCAGTGTTCTTAATTTATCTTCTAATGTTTCAGAAGCAGGGTAGATATAAAGGTTGCCAAGCATTGGGTAATCGCGCATTCCCGCGGCGTGCTTTATCTCATTGATTGAGTCGATATACATAGATTCAGAAAGCAATAGTTTGCCTTCGACTTGAATGTTGGTTCGACCCGTAACCCTGCCTTTTTCAAACGTCTCATTAAGGACAGGACGCCCAAAGCAATTCATTTCCCAGCCGATAAAATGCGAATTTTTATGTAACGCGACTTGCGTATTTAAATGAGCTTGGCAGTTAGGGAAAAAAATATTTTCTTGGGGAAGCCATTCTAAGAAGCCGGTATCATCAACATTTAAGCGTTGCGTTTGAGTTGAAGTCGCCCCTGAGCTGCGATAAAACTTGGTTGCGCCAGGAGTTGTTATTAATGAATGCGCTTTTGGTGCAACGTGAATATTAATATTGAGTTGGTCGCCACCGACGACACCACCTGGAGGGTGAAGTAGATAAGTATGCGCAATGCCGATTTCTGGATAAAAAGGACGCTGAACCATGAGTGGGCCAACTTGTTCACGATGAACTAGCTTGGTATTTGAACCTCTTTTTTCATAGAAAAGAGATATGTCTGCTAACCAACCTGACGCTGATGTATTTATTTCAGGCATAATTAATCCTGCCAATATGGCATATTTTCTTAAAAAGAAATAATGAAAACAAATAGCAAACACCTCTAGTTTACACACTAGAGAAATAGGTATTTTAAATAAACTGTAATGGCTTAAATCTAAGCATGTGGGTGAATTCACCTCCCCAGCGTTACAGTAAAATTAATTTATTTTATGTGTACATGAATATGTAAAAATAGATTAATTTTAGATAAGGTTTTTAACGGTTTACGATCTGGATAGTAATCTTATATTTTAAAATTGGCAATAAAAAAGTAGTCAAAAAATAGAACTTTTTAATGGTTTTTTTATTGTTAAATATAAGTGGAAAAGAGATGTAATTATTTTGTAAATTCATTTAAATAAAGCGTCTATCTTAAGGTTATTATTTTTTCACAAATGGACTCGAGTAGGGCTTTTTCATGTGAAATGATTAAAAGACCAATATTTCTTTCTTTGCTTAATTTAAGCAGTTGAGCCCAAATAGATTGTTGTGTTATTGGGTCTAATTGGGCTGTTATTTCATCGCATAATAAATATTGAGTGGTGGGTAAAAGAGCTCGTAGTAAAGCAAGGCGTTGCAACTGCCCACCTGAAAGTTCTTTTGGGTAGCGCGGTAGCCACTCTTCTTTGAGATTAAAATTATGCAATAAGGGGATAAAATCTTGTTCACGAAAACTCTCTTTTAATGATTTTAACACTGTCCATTTAGGGTTAAATGAGAGTTCGGGATGCTGTCCTATCCACTGTACAGGGTTGGCTTTTTTATTATCATAGCTTGGTGTGCAGACATGACCAGAAGATGGAAATATAAAACCTGAAAGTAACATTGCAACCGTTGATTTACCTGAACCACTGACCCCATTCAAGCCTAAAATATCACCTTGTTCTAGTCTAATATTAGGTAACGATAGTTGTTCTTTTTGATAGCGAACCGTAGCATCAGTTAAATAAATCATATTTTAATTCCAGTGTTTAGGTAATGCGTGCCATAGGGCTTGGCTGTATGCGTTACTGTTGCCTTGTTTGATTTTTTCAGGTGTTGTGTATTCAATGGAGGAGATGTGGTCTCCATCATCTGTATTTTTTAAAACAACTATTTTATCCGCTATATCAAGAATATGTTTTATATCATGACTGACGATAATCACGACTTTGTTCTCTTTATGGGCGAGATATTTATAGTGTTGAAACAACGGTTCTAAGTATTCTTCATTGATACCACAACCGGGTTCATCAGCAATTATTACGTCTGGTTGTTGAATAAAAGCTAATGCAGATAGGGCTCGCTTAGCCATCCCTCCGGAGAGTTGATAAGGGTATAATTTAGCCACTGAAAGAGGTAACTGAGCCAAAATAAGTGCATTATGAATCGCCGTGTTATTTTTGCGCTGGTACCATTTTCTCTTTGGTTCAAATTGCGCTAACTGAGTGCCTATCTTTGCGGTAGGGTTTAACGCATTGATACTTTGTGGCACTAATGCAAGGCGTGCTGTTGGTTGAATTATAATCTCTCCGGTAACCGTAAAGTCAGGGGGGATTGAATTCATAATGACATTAATTAATGCACTTTTTCCGCAGCCACTGGCTCCGATGATAGCTAAAACTTCTCTCTTATTAATAGACAAAGAAAGGTTTGAGAATAAAGGGGCAGAATGACGGTTTTGTTTTATCGTTAACGACATAATCTGGATCATTGCTATTTTTACCTTCTCACTCTGGTGCCAATCAGCATCAATAATAATGAACTGGTGACTAAAACTATTCCTGGAAATAAAGCGAGCCACCACTGCCCGCTGAGTAAATATTGACTGGCTTCAGAGAGCATTCCGCCCATTGATGGCGTTGAAGGTTCAATTCCAAATCCTAAAAATGTTAATCCAGCGCCATGAACTAAGGCTTGAGGATAGAGAATAATCATCCCTGTCAGGATCTGAGGGAGTAGATGAGGTGTCAAATGTGTTATATAGCAGCGCAATGTAGAGTGACCAAAAGCCAATGAATGCAGCACATAAGGCTTATGTCGTAACTGTTCTATTTCAACTTTGAGTAAACGAGTTAATTTAGGCCAGTGACTGAAAGTGATGGCGATTACTAACCCTTCAAACCCACCACCAGCCAAAATGGATAGCACTATCATCACCAAAATATGTGGTAACGCGCTCCAAACATCAATAAGCGTATTTATGAGATAACTGCATGCTGAATTTACGTTTCCAATTAACGCTAAACACGTAGAAAGTAATGTGCAACATAATGAGGCGAGTCCCCCCATGGCAAGGCTGAATAAAAGTGCTTTTAATGTTCGACTAAATACATCTCTGCCTAACCAATCGGTGCCGAACCAATAATCAGAATTAGGCATGATGTTTTTATTAAATAAATCAATTGTTTCGCCATTCTTTTGCCAAGATATAGAGAGAAGCAATAAAAAACAAAACAAGATTAAAGGAAGGTGCTTTTTCAGCATGATACATAGTCTTTAAGATTAAAATGAAGTCGATAAGGAGAGGCGTTTGCTGAGTAATGACGCTAAAGCATTACCAACAAATACGAAAATAGCACAACAAAATGTGATCCCAAGAAGTAATGGAGTATCTCCACTTAACCCTGCTTTAACGAGTGTTTGTCCGATACCTGGGAAATTAAAAACAGTTTCGATAATCACAGATCCACTGAGTAATTCAGAGAACCCTGCCAATTGAATTACGAGTGCTGGGATCATGGTATTTCTTAATAAATGATACCGTACAATAGAGAATGTTGATTGGCCATGAAGGCGTGCATATTGAACATGTTGGCTATGGCAGACTGCAATTACTTTCTCTTTAGTATGTAAGATAATAGGGGCCATTAAACTGAAGCATAATGTAATTAAAGGCAGTGTAAAGTAAGGTATTTTTTCATAAATAGATAAGCTTTCTGGAGCAACACCTAAAGGGGCGATACCACCAATAGGAAACCAGACTAATTTGATAGAAAAAATAGTGATGAGTAATAACCCAACCCAAAAGTTAGGAATTGCATTCATCATTAAGGCAATATGAGAGAATATTTTGCTCCACTTTTTATTTGGAAATAAGCCAAGAATAAAACCTAAGGTATAACCAAAAATAAGAGAGAAGGCACTTGCACTCATCATCAGTATTATTGAATATCGACTGCGTTGCCAAATGATGTCACTAACGGGCTCTTGATAATGATAAGAGTAACCAAGGTTGCCGGAAAATAGAGAATGAACAAAACCTATCATGCGATCTAATGCGGTTTGGTTTAATCCTAATTGCTCGATAAGTTGTGTTTTTCTCTCTCCAAATACTGCTAATGCATTACCATCAAAATACGCACTTATTGGGTCAATAGGAGATAACGTCAATAGCAGCGTTATCATGATGAGCGCTAAGCACAACTGAAGTACAAGTCGAGTTAAACTTATGAATAAGGTATTGGAGTGATGGGTATTTATCGACACTTCCAACGCCACTCTTCAATGTTTGCGGTTAATGGCCAGCCATGATCATGAGGCTCTGTAATTGGTTTTCCTAAATCTAAACAGCTTTTCGCCATATACAGATGTTGGATGTTGACTAACCATGTCCATGGACGATCTTGTTGTATTTGTTTTTGTGCTTGTTGCCAAAAAGGTATGGAGTCTTTCCAAGATGCGGCTTTAAGCGCATTATCAATTGCAATATCGACGGTCTTGTTTTTATAACCACCAGAATTATAAAAATCAGTGTGGGCGTAACGTGAATGATAAACGTAACTTACTTCACTTGCAGAGTGACTACCAAATCCCATAAGTACTGGAGTTGTTGTCATCTGCAAAGCAATCGCATTCCACTCAAGACCTTTGACATCGACATTAATACCGACTTGTGCCGCCATTGCACTAATAGTAAGTGCAAGTTGTTCTCTAACACTGTCACCTGCTTTATAGAGTAGAGTAAACGAGGCTTCATGATTTTGTTTATCTATGATCCCGTTATTATCACTGTCTGCCCATCCTGCGTTTTTTAATAATCTATTCGCATGAATTAGATTGGTTTTTAATGGCGTAATGCCTGTCGTTTCTAATCCCCAAGGCATATTGTCAGCGATAGAGTAGGCAGGAGTTGCATAACCATCAAGTAACTTATCTACAATTAACTGTTTATCAATTAAGTAATCAAATACTTCACGAATCACCGGATCTGAGGTGACATAGGTCGTATTAATGCCTTGTTGATAAGTCATTGGCCAAACAATACCGCGATTATCTAAAGTGGGTACTGACCATAATTTATAACCTTCAATTTTTTGACTAGCGTAACGTTGTGGAACGACACTTAAATGAAGTTGTTGTGTTTTTAATTGAATAAACCGCGATTCTTCACTGCCAAAAACGGCGATGATATTACGAAATTTAGGGGCTTTATCATAATAAAGTGGATTTAAGCTCATGCTTACGTATTGGTTTTTTTTCCACTTAGTTAAGACGTAAGGACCAGAACCAATAGGCTGTTCACCATAACGAATACCATGGTTATCCTGTGGTTTATATCGATGTTTTGGAACGATACCAATAGAAGATAAACGATCTAAGAAAGTGATATCACTATGGGTTAAATGAAAAGCCACAGAGTAAGGCGTTAAAGGTTCAGCCATTTTTAATGCACTTAGATCATGGGTGCTACTTTGGGCTAAAATTTGATTGTAAGTAAAGGCGACATCATCTGCCGTTAGTGGTTTTCCATCACTAAATTGGACATCTTGTCTTAGGGTGATAATCCAAGTTAGCTTGTTATTTGTTAAGCGCCATTTTGTCGCTAAATCGCCAATAAAATTTAAGCTTTTATCTCTTTTTAATAACGTCGATTGAAATAGTGGACTTCCGTATTTTCCCCAACCTAAAATAGGGTCAAATCCTGTCATTGGCTCACTTCCCAATGCAACCTTGAGAGTGTCAGGTCGTTTGTTTTGATGTGCAGATGCTTGTGGGACAAAAGAAGTCATAAAGATTAGTAAGGTAATAATTACAAAACGAACAGGTATTAAGGGCATTTCAAATTTTTTTATTAATGTAAATAATGAATTCACAACATTTTCCAATATAAAGAAAGTGAGCACTGGTAAATGAAAGAACGCATTTACGATCTGCATTAGAAATTAAGTCATGATCTAATGGCATTACACAGAAGTAGTTACGGGGCTATTATGTTTTATGCAGCAGTAAGCACCTCAATAATGGGGCCATAAATAACTGAAGCTAAAATGTATAGACTTATCTGGTAAGTAAAATTAGATCGAATTTGATGGTTCTACAAATAGGTAAATAAGTAGATAGCATCAAGATAGAGCTAAAAAATGTATAAAACGTTAAGGTAGATAAAATCACAAAGCCGTAGAGTAACGGTAATAAAGACATTGATTTTATTGGCGTGGATTCTATCAGTAGGTGAGAAGTAAGCAAGTAATAAATAAGTCAAAAAATCATATTATTACGGGTATAAAAAAGCCAAGTCAGAGGACTTGGCTTTGTGTTTATTCATGGAAGCTGAAATTAGCTTAGTTGTGCTTTAATGTGCTCAACGATGTTTGCAATTTCGATTACTTCTTTGCTGTTTGCACGACGGTTCTTATATTCAAAGTTACCTTCGTCCATGCTACGGTCGCCAATAACAACGGTATGTGGAATACCGATAAGCTCGATGTCTTTGAACATAACACCTGGGCGCTCTTTACGATCATCAAATAGAACGTCGATGCCCATCGCTGTTAATTCTGCATACAGTTTTTCTGCCGCTTCTTTAACGCGATCAGATTTGTACATGTTCATTGGAACGATAGCAACCGTAAATGGTGCAAGCGCTTCTGGCCATACAATGCCGTATTCGTCATTGTTTTGCTCGATAGCTGATGCAACAACACGTGAAACACCGATACCGTAACAACCCATCTCAAGGATAGAGTTTTTACCGTTAGCATCAAGTACGCCACAGTTCATTGCTTCTGAGTAGGCTGTGCCTAATTGGAAGATGTGACCAACTTCGATACCGCGTTTCAGTTGTAGAGTACCTTGACCACATGGGCTTAGATCGCCTTCAACAACGTTACGTAGATCTTCAACTTGACCAAGCTGTACATCACGATCCCAGTTCACACCAAAGAAGTGCTTACCGTCGATGTTTGCGCCTGTACCAAAGTCACTCATTACAGCAACAGAGCGGTCAACGATGAATGGGAGTTCTAGGCCAACAGGACCAAGAGAACCAGCACCAGCGCCGATTAGGTCACGAAGTTGTGCTTCGTCAGCCATCTCTAGTGGAGATAAAACTTGTGAAAGGTTTTCAGCTTTAACTTCGTTAAGCTCGTGATCACCACGGATGATAAGTGCAATGATATCAGCATCAACTTCATCAGATGCTTTAACAAACAGTGTTTTCACTGTTTTTTCAATTGCGATACCGTGTTGCTCAACCAATTCTGCAATTGTTTTTGCGTTTGGTGTATCAACCGTTGTCATCTCTTGAGTAGGAGCTGCACGTTCAGTTGTTGGTGCTAGAGCTTCTGCTTTTTCGATGTTAGCTGCGTAATCAGATCCTGTTGAGAATGCGATCAAATCTTCGCCGCTTTCTGCAAGTACGTGGAACTCTTGAGAACCACTGCCGCCGATTGCGCCTGAGTCAGCCAATACTGGACGGTACTCAAGACCCATACGGTCGAATGCTCTACAGTAAGCATCGTGCATTGCATCGTAAGACTTTTGTAGACCGTCTTTATCGATGTCAAAGCTGTACGCATCCATCATGCAGAATTCACGTGCACGCATTACGCCAAAGCGTGGACGACGTTCATCACGGAATTTAGTTTGGATTTGGTACAGGTTTAGTGGAAGCTGCTTGTAAGAGTTAACTTCGTTACGAACAAGGCTCGTGATAACTTCTTCAGCAGTTGGGCTAAGTACAAACGGACGAACATGACGGTCAGTAAAGCGAAGAAGTTCAGGACCCATCTTTTCAGAACGGCCTGTCTCTTCCCAAAGCTCAAATGGTTGAACTACGGGCATCAACGTTTCGATTGCACCTGCATTGTCGATCTCTTGACGAACGATATTTTCGACTTTACGCAATACACGTAGACCTGTCGGTAGCCAAGTATATAAACCTGAAGCTAGACGGCGGATCATACCTGCACGTAGCATGAGCTGGTGGCTCACTACTTCTGCGTCGTTTGGAGTCTCCTTCAGTGTTGAAAGAAGGTATTTGCTAGTGCGCATGTTTTCATCCATTTGTTAGTTATGAATATTGGAATACCTCGATTTAAACAGTTAAATCGAGAGGTCAATTTTAGCCTGTGCCAATTCTTTAATCAGAATGGATTCAAATCTAAAATTAAGCCCTCTATGATATCAGCCTAAAAGCGATCTCAAAAGCGATCAATTGCAGTTACCGTAATGGAATTGCTATCAACAATGAATTTTACGTTCAAATCAAACAGATTTACCGCGTATTCCTTAGTATCTGCCTTTCCTTTTTTGTAAGCAGGACGAGGATCTTGCCCAAGCACTTCTTTTATCACCGCTTCAATATGTGTTTTTTGTGGGTGTGAACTAAGTGATTTTTGTGCCTCTATTGATAAATACACATCAAGAACATCGGGTTCCTTTTCGGCAAAACCACCTAAAGCATCAGGGATAGAATCGGAATAAGGGATGTAAGGTTTGATGTCGATAATCGGCGTGTTATCCACTAAATCAACACTGCCTAACTCTAAATACGTTTGATTACCTTCTTGAACTACACCTTTTAATTCGACCGCCGACATGCCAATACCATTAGGGCGAAAGGTCGCTCGTGAAGCAAATACGCCAATACGTTCGTTGCCACCTAAACGTGGCGGACGAACCGTTGGCCTCCATCCCGCCTCTAAGTTTTGGTCAAATAAGAATAACAGCCATAAGTGTGAAAATTGCTCAATAGCACGCACGGATTCAGGTGAGTTAGCATCCCCCACCAATTTTAGGCGAGATGTGGCACTAGGCGCTAAGCGAGGTTGACGAGGAACGGCAAATTTCTCTTTGTAAGGTGACTGGATAAAACCAACAGGATCGATGTGATAAGTCATTTATGTAAGCTCAACGGTGAAGATAAATGAATTTTATCATAACTAATGAACAGTCACTTTTTTACTTTATATGATAATAGTTCGCAATTACCAATTGTTATGTTATAACATAACAATTGATGACAACTTATTAGAGAGAGAAAAAGATGAAAGAAGGTATTCACCCAACATACAGAAAGGTTATTTTCCACGATACGAGTGTGAATAAATACTTCCTTATTGGATCTACATTGCAGACAGATAGAAAAATGACATGGGAAGATGGTAAGGAATACCCTTATATGACATTAGATATCTCTTCTGAATCACACCCATTTTATACCGGTGAGCAAAGAGTGGTATCCACTGAAGGTCGAGTTGCAAACTTCAATCGTCGATTTGGTGCATTAAAAGGGAAAGTATAATGAAAGTATTAAGCTCATTGAAAAGTGCTAAATCTAGACATAAAGATTGTCAAATCGTAAAGCGAAAAGGGCGAGTTTTTGTTATTTGTAAAACTAATCCTCGATTTAAAGCGGTTCAAGGGAAAAAGAAAAAGTAAGATATAAAAAAAGGTTGGCATCACTGCCAACCTTTTTAGGTTTGATTAAGTTAAAAGAGGAATTACCAACCTTTAACTACGCCGCCTTTAAATGTTTTTAGAGCAGCTTGGTAAACTTCGTCTGATTGGTACGCTTTAACAAACGTTTTTACGTTATCAGTATTTACGTTATCAGTACGGCCAACAATTAAGTTTACGTATGGAGATTCTTTATCTTCAACAAAGATGCCATCTTTCTCTGGTGTAAGGTTCAGACTACTTGCGTAAGTTGTGTTGATTACAGATAGAGCAACATCATCAAGAGAACGAGGAAGTTGCGCAGCATCTAACTCAACAATTGTGATGTTTTTAGGGTTAGCGGTAATATCACGAACCGTTGCAGCAAGACCAGAACCATCACGTAATGTGATTAGGCCTTGTTCTTGAAGCAGAAGAAGAGAGCGACCAAGGTTAGTTGGATCGTTTGGTACAGCAATACGCGCACCATCTTCAATTTGGTCAACCGACGTTACTTGCTTAGAGTAACCTGCAATTGGGTAAACAAATGAATTACCAGCAACTTCAATTTTGTAACCACGGTCAGCCACTTGTTGATCAAGGTATGGCTTGTGTTGGAATGCATTTAAGTCGATAGAACCATCATCCAACGCCGCGTTTGGTGTTACGTAATCGGTAAATGTGACTAGCTCAACATCGAGACCGTATTGTTCTTTTGCAACTTTAGCTGCTACTTCTGCAACTTGAGCTTCAGCACCCGCCATAACACCTACTTTAATTAGGTTTGTGTTTGTTTCTTCTTGGCCACAACCAGTTAGAATTAGTGTTGATGCTAGACCAGCAACCGCGGCCAGTGTTTTAATGTTAAATTTCATTATTTACTCCTTAAAAATGAATTCCATATATAAAAATTAGATTAACGATGATCAACTTTTTTAACTAAAGCATCACCTACAGATTGAATGATTTGCACCAAAACAATCAGCATAACAACGGTCACAGCCATGATGGTTAAATCATAACGGTGGAAACCATATCGAATAGCAACATCACCCAGACCACCACCGCCAACTGTACCTGCCATTGCAGAGTAGCTAACCAGCGTTACTAGTGTGATAGTTACCGCATTTAAGATTGTTGGTAGTGCTTCAGGAAGCAATACTTTAGTAATAATTTGTAGTGGTGTTGCACCCATTGATTGTGCTGCTTCAACTAAGCCACTTGGTACTTCAATTAATGCGCCTTCAATCAGACGAGCCACAAATGGGATCGCTCCAATCGTTAATGGAACAATCGCCGCAGTCGTACCAATAAAGCTACCAACAATCAATTTTGTTACTGGAATAATGGCAACCATTAGAACCAAGAAAGGCACTGAACGGCCCACGTTAACAACCGCGCCAAGTGCACTATTGAATGTGGTGTTTTCCATTAAGCCACCTTTTTTGGTGATATGTAAAATAACACCAAGAGGGATCCCAATAGCAAAGCCCACAATACCTGCAACAGTAACCATATAAAGCGTTTCGCCGGTTGCGTTTAATAGTAGCTTGCTGTTTAAATCAAGCCATGCAGAAATCACATCAAATGACATAACCTAACACCTCTACTTTTACATGATGATTACGTAAGAATTCAATCGCTTGATTGGTTGAGTCTTGATTACCAAATACTTCAGCAAGCATTAAGCCGAATTTAACGCCGCCTGCGTAGTCAATATCAGAACTTAGAATGCTAATATCAATATCAAATTCACGCGAGATCTGGCTGATAACAGGGGCATCAACGGTGGCGCCAGTAAACTCTAAACGCATAAGAGGATAGCTGCCTTCAACATAATTATCTTGCAAGCGAGCTTTGAAATCATCAGGAATCGATAAATCTAATGTCGCACGAATAAACTCTTGAGCCAGTTTGGTTTTAGGATGAGCAAAAATATCACTCACTATGCCTTTTTCTACTAACTCACCATCACCGATAATAGCCACTTCATGACAGATGTTTTTTACGACTTCCATTTCATGAGTGATGATTAAAATCGTGATGCTTAGTTTGCGATTTAGATCTTTGATTAGCTCTAAAATAGATTTTGTGGTCGCAGGATCAAGCGCACTGGTTGCTTCATCGCATAACAGCACTTTAGGGTCTGTAGACAGTGCGCGTGCAATAGCAACACGTTGTTTTTGACCACCGCTTAAATTAGCAGGGTAAGTGTGATGCTTATCAGTCAAGCCGACTAGCTCTAATAGCTCAGTCACTTTCTTGTTAATGTCTTGTTTTGATTTACCCGCCAACTCTAGGGGAAGAGCCACGTTATCAAATACAGTTCGTGAAGCTAAAAGATTAAAGTGTTGGAAGATCATCCCAATATTACGACGAGCTTTACTCAATTCGCTTGAAGACAGCTTAGTTAAATCAACACCATCAACAATAACTTCACCATTAGTTGGCTTCTCTAGCATGTTTACACAGCGTATCAGTGTACTTTTCCCTGCACCTGATGAGCCTATTACACCAAAGATGGTGCCTTGGGCAATGTGAAGGTTAATATCTTTAAGGGCATTAATTTCCTTTGCGCCTTGATAAAACACCTTATTAACGCGGTTTATTTCAATCATGATTCGCCTTGAACTGCATTTTTTGTAAAATAGGGAGCTAATGTAAATAGAAAGAGAGCAAAGGTTAAAAAATCTGAGCGATCTCTCATTTTTTATATCCTACTGATGCTATTTCGGATATTGATTTAAGTCAATAGATATTTTTACGTCTAGACGGCTAAACGTATAAATAAGATGCTAAGAAGCAAAAAGCGTGAGATAATTTTTTATTAACCGATTTGATTATATAGAGGGTTTCACCTTGTCTAAACCAGCAGTATTCCTTGATAGAGACGGCGTGATTAACGTTGATCGTGGCTATGTTCATAAACGTGATGACTTTGAATACATTGATGGTGTATTTAATGCTGTTAAAAAATGCAAAGACATGGGTTACCTACTTGTATTGGTAACAAACCAATCAGGCATTGCTCGTGGCATATTTACAGAAGAGCAATTTGAAACACTGACAGAGTGGATGGATTGGAACTTTGCAGAAAATGATATCGATTTTGATGGTATCTATTACTGCCCGCATCACCCAGAAGCAACGGTTGAAAGATACAAGGAAGAATGTGATTGCCGTAAACCAAATCCAGGTATGTTTATGTCTGCTCAAACGTTCTTAGACATCGACATGGAAAACTCTGTGATGATTGGTGATAAGAAAGAAGACATGATGGCTGCACAAGCGGCGGGTGTTGGTACTCGTATTCTTGTTCGTACTGGTAAGCCAGTAACAGAAGAAGGTGAAGCGTTAGCGACGACGGTACTTGATAGCATTGCTGATGTGCCTAAGTTTTTGTTTGCTTAATTAAATAAAGCACACGACTTCATTTTAGAAAGCCCACAGACTTTTAGTTTGTGGGCTTTTTTATTGATTATACTTCTTGATAATTTAAGTACTCAACGCACAGTTCGTAGAATTGCTGAGCTTGTGGTGAGATGGTTCTGCCTGCTAACTGAAATATTCCAATTTGTCGTTCTAGTGGGGGATCAATCAAAGGGATCCAGACTAAACGGGTTTCATTGGTTGGGAAGGCTAATTTAGGTAAGGTCGTAATTCCAATACCGAGTTCTAATATTGAAAACAATGAGGTGATATTCTCTACAGAGTAGAGGGCCTGTTCACTGAGTACGTGAGCAGGAGTGGAATTAAGTAAAGAACAAGTCCCGTTCTTAATAAAAGGGTATGAGAGTAATGCCTGCCATTCAACACCGTCGAGGTTATCGGCAATCGGATGATCTTTTAAGCACACCACACCAATAGGATCGGCGATAAGCGGAGTAAAGTGAATCGCTTCCTCTTCTAATTGTGAGTAATTCCCTAACGCTAAATCGACTTCGCCAGATAATAACCTTGCTTCAACAGCGGCGGCATTATCATCAATTAAACTGACTTCCACATTTGGGTACTTCTCACTAAACGCCCCCAGTACACTCGGGATTAATTTTGCAGCAACAGAAGGAACACTTGCGATACGGACCCGTCCTTGTTGGCCTGCCGCATCGGCTCGTAAATCGTTGGTTAGCTGTTCATAAACGCCTAAGAACTGTTTTATTTTAGGAAAGCAGATATCTCCAAAAGGGGTTAATTTAGATTTATTACCGGCTTCAAATAAAGGTTGCTCTAAAATACGTTCAAGTTCTTTAATTGAAGTTGATAACGCCGCTTGAGAACGATTTGCACGATTTGATGCAGCGCGAAAGCCTCCTTCTTCTACGACTAAAGTAAAGTGTTTCAATTGTTGTAGTTTGATACTCATTTATCCTCCCCCCTTGCCAGCCCTTTATTTATCGAATTCTTACTAAAGTGATTAGTTTTTCTTATCGAATGTAAAAAATTTACCGTTAGATTTATCATCTGTCAATGTGCATTATTTAACTATATTGAAACATTGTTATTACATGACGAATGAGAGAGTGACGACTAAAATGAAAAAGCATGCAGTAAAAACCGAGCTATTTGCGTCAAAAGCACCTCTTGAGTGGGCAATGGTAAATAACGGCACTTTATATACGGCTCAGATACCTATTGATCAATCAGGAGTCGTTGTTGAAGGGGGCATTGAAGCGCAAGCGCGTCAAACTCTAGATAATTTAGTTCATACATTAGAGTGTGCGGGAGAGTCATTAGATTCTGTTCTGCAAGTATTGATTTATGTCACTGACAGAGAGTATCTCGCCACCGTAAATAAAGTGTATGCAGAGTACTTTAATGCCCCTTATCCAAACCGTGCTGCAATGATTGTGGCAGGGTTAGCCCGTGAAGAAATGTTGGTTGAGTTTGTTGTTTATGCCGCAGTCGGATCAGAATAAGCCCAACGCTTTATCTTATTAAATATCAAAGAATTCGTTTTTTATTGTTTATTTTTAAAAGCAATAATCTTAGAACAAGGAAGATAGCATGACAGTTCAAGCACAAAATATTCAAGCAGAAAAATCACTATACATCGGCGGAGAATGGCAATCAGGCATCAGTACGATTGCGAACATTAATCCATCAGATATTACGCAGCATTTAGGTCATTTTGCTCAAGCCAGTGAAAGCCAAGTTCAAGATGCGATTTCAGCGGCCAAAAAAGCACAACCTGAGTGGGAAAGAACACCACTAGAGCGTAAGCAAGCCGTATTACAAGCGATTGGTGATGAGTTAATTGCACGTTGTGATGAATTAGGCCGTTTACTTTCGAGTGAAGAAGGTAAGCCTTTTATGGAAGGTCGTGGTGAGATTTATCGTGCGGGTCAGTTCTTCCAATATTTTGCTGCTGAAGTGTTACGTCAAATCGGAGACAGTGCTGATTCTGTAAGACCAGGTGTTTCTGTTGAAGTGACGCGTGAAGCCGTTGGGGTGATTGCGGTTATTTCGCCTTGGAATTTCCCAACAGCAACCGCAGCTTGGAAAATTGCACCAGCATTGGCGTTTGGTAATAGCGTCATTTGGAAGCCTGCAAATCTAACGCCTGCAAGTGCCGTGGCATTAACTGAAATTATTCACCGCCAAGGTTTACCAGAAGGGACGTTCAATCTGGTGCTAGGCAATGGTTCTCAAGTTGGTAATGCACTGATTAACTCAAAAGAGATAAACGGTGTGAGCTTTACAGGCTCTGTTGATACTGGTCGTAAAGTGGCAACAGCAACCGCTCCAAACTTTGTGCGTTGTCAGCTAGAAATGGGCAGTAAAAATGCACTCGTTATTGCAGATGATGCTGATATTAACATTGCGGTTGAAGCCACTATTGCGGGTTCATTCTCTGGTGCGGGTCAAAAATGTACCGCGTCATCTCGTTTGGTTGTTATGGATGGCATTCATGATGCGTACGTTGAAGCGTTAATCAAACGAATGAGCCAACTTAAAGTGGGGCATGCATTGGAAGAAGGCGTATTCATGGGACCGGTAGTTGATGGTAATCAACTGGATGCGAACTTTGGTTGGATGGAAAACGCACGTCAAAGTGGTGCGGAATTGGCCTTTGGTGGTGAGCGTTTAAATCTTGAGCATGAAGGTTATTACATGTCGCCAACGCTGTTTATTAATACCGATAATAAATGGGAAGTGAACCAAGAAGAAGTGTTTGCACCAATGGCGAGTGTGATCCGAGTGGCTGATTTAGAAGAAGCGATTGCGACCACCAATGATACTCGTTTTGGGTTAACCGGCGGCATTATTACGCAAAGTTTACGTACCAGTGCGTTATTCAAACAACAAGCTCAAACGGGCTGTGTCATGGTCAACTTACCAACCGCAGGTACGGATTATCATGTTCCATTTGGCGGTCGTAAAGAATCAAGCTTTGGTCCACGAGAGCAAGGCCAATACGCAAAAGAATTTTATACGGTAGTGAAAACGGCTTATCAACGTCCTTATTAAAATGGATGGAAAATCTACTCAACTAGATGAAACCGAAATGAAATAAGGAGCGTGTTATGTATCAACAACGGATTGTTATCGATGGTTTGCAATACTGCAATTGGGATAGAGAGTATTTTCAGACTCTAAAAGCCAGTGGCATTACAGCGGTTCATGCCACCATGGTGTACCACGAAAACGCACGAGAAACGTTGAGTCGTTTTGCTGAGTGGAACTTACGCTTTGAGCAAAATGCCGATCTTATAATGCCTGTCTATTCAATGGCGGATATTGAATTGGCGAAAGCGGAAGGCAAGGTGGGTATTTTCTTTGGTGCGCAAAACTGCTCTCCGATTGATGATGAAATTGGCTTAGTTGAAGTCATGCGTCAACAAGGGTTGCTCATCATGCAATTGACCTATAACAACCAAAGTCTACTCGCGACGGGATGTTATGAAAAAAATGATACTGGTATTACTCGTTTTGGTCAGCAAGTGATTGAAGAGATGAACCGCGTAGGGATGATCGTCGATATGTCTCACAGTGCAGAGCGTTCAACGCTTGAAGCAATTGATTTATCGTCACGCCCTATTTGTATTAGTCATGCCAATCCTTCTTTTGCTCATGATGCATTACGTAATAAATCAGACACGGTAATTAAAGCATTAGCAGAACGTGGTGGACTACTTGGTTTTAGTTTATATCCATTTCATTTGCCAAATGGCAGTCAATGTAGCCTAGATGATTTTTGCCAAATGGTAGCAACAACTGCCGATATGGTCGGAATAGAACATTTAGGTATTGGCAGTGATTTGTGCTTAAACCAACCACAAGAAGTGTTGGAATGGATGCGTAATGGTCGTTGGTCAAAAGCGATGAATTATGGAGAGGGGTCCGCCAGTAATTCAGGATGGCCCGATGCTCTCCCATGGTTTTGTGGCAGTGCAGGAATGGAAAATATCTACAACGGATTAATGCGTCATGGATTCAGTGAATCTGAGGCCGGAAAAGTACTGGGTGAAAACTGGTTTAACTTTTTAAAACAAGGACTAGAGCCTATTTCGTAAAACGAAACCCATACATGGAGCGCCTACTCAATACAACAATAATAGGGTAGGTAGCAAGCACACCTTTGCAGCTGCAAATTGAATACTGGAGTCAGAGTATGTCTGATGTAACCGATAACATGAAAAGTTCAAGCAAGAATTCGTCAATAAAAGAGAATGAATCCACGGCAGAAAAACTGGGGCTCGATAACCCCGCTTTATGGTATAGCGGTGGTTTTATCGCTTTATTTGTCTCACTTGCGTTAGTGAATGCTGAATTACTGTCGACCATTGTTAATAGTGGATTTGCATGGGCAGTGAGTGTCTTTGGTCCTTATTGGCAAATCTTATTATTACTGACATTCCTAATTGGTTTAGGGTTGGCAGCAGGACGTACTGGTCGAGTTATTTTGGGGGGAATAGATAAACCTGAAATGGACGGATTCCGTTGGATGGCGATCATCTTTTGTACTTTATTAGCGGGTGGAGGCGTGTTTTGGGCTGCGGCTGAGCCGATAGCTCATTTTGTTAGTGCACCACCATTATATGGCGCGCAAGAGAACGTACAACAAGCGGCAGTTAATGCGTTATCACAATCTTTTATGCATTGGGGATTCTTAGCATGGGCAATAGTGGGGAGCTTAACGTCCATTGTTGTTATGCATCTTCATTATGACAAAGGGTTACCGCTTAAACCGAGAATTTTACTTTATCCTCTCTTTGGTAAACGCGTACTGACTGGCCACACCGGTGCATTGATTGATGCGTGTTGTATTGTGGCGGTTGCGGCAGGGACAATTGGTCCGATTGGTTTCTTAGGTCTACAGGTGAGCTATGCGTTAAATGCTCTGTTTGATATACCAGATGGTTTTACCACACAGCTCATCATCATATTATTCGCTATCGCTCTATACACGATTTCTGCGTTAAGTGGTTTGAATCGTGGTATGCAAATGCTTAGCCGTTATAACGTTATTTTAGCGTCAGCATTGATGATTTATGTGCTTCTTTTTGGTCCAACTAACTTTATCGTCAATGGCTACATCCAAGGGGTGGGCAGCATGATTGATAATTTCATTCCTATGGCAACCTATCGTGGTGATGAAGGCTGGTTAAGTTGGTGGACGGTATTTTTCTGGGGATGGTTCTTAGGGTACGGACCAATGATGGCGATCTTTATTGCTCGCATATCACGCGGTCGCAGTATTCGCCAATTGATCTCTACCATTAGTATTATTGCACCGCTTGTGACGTGCTTTTGGTTCACGATAGTCGGTGGTTCAGGATTGGCTTTTGAAATTGCGAATCCAGGCAGTGTGAGTTCGGCTTTTGAAGGGTTTAACTTACCGGGGGCTTTATTGGCCGTGACCTCTCAATTGCCAATGCCAATGGTAACGTCAATCCTATTTCTAATTTTAACCACCATCTTTATTGTGACCACGGGTGACTCGATGACATACACCATCAGTGTGGTTATCAGTGGAGAAACAGAGCCAAATGCCATTATCAGAACCTTTTGGGGCGTGATGATGGGGGTAACGGCATTAATCCTTATCTCTCTTGGATCTGGTGGTATATCAGCATTGCAATCCTTCATTGTCATTACCGCTGTTCCTGTCTCTTTAATCTTGTTGCCCTCACTTTGGGATGCACCACGGATCGCCATTAAGATGGCAAAAGAACAAGGGTTGTAAACCCATCCAATAACGTGAAGCAAGAGCGGTGTTTGCCGCTCAACTTGGCTCTAATCATGAACTAAATTCTAATAAAAGAGCCCCTATTAATACACCTATAATTAGAAATGGTGGTGAGCAACATGGATGCACATCGTTCAACGTACGCTGAAACTCATTTGCGTAAACCTGAAATTGTAATGGCGCCAGAAAGACTGGGTGCAATGCACCAAAATAGAATCAGTTTTGTTCGTAGCTTAATACGCAAAATGGCACAGCAAGAGTGGCAAGTCACTAAGCATGAATGGCAATTATCACCACAAGGTTTTGGTTATGTTATTTATAAATTAGTGACACCGAATGATACGTATCATTTGGTTGTTTTTTGTGACGAAATTGCAGATGAAGAACGTAATGATCGTGTTATCGCCGAAAAATGGGATGTAACGTTTGCTTTGGTTCTTGGGGAAGTCAATGTCGATTTATTAAGTCGATTAAAAGCCAATGTGCCATTACAAGAAGCAGGAAGAAACCCTAATAATGTCTTGGTGTTAGCAAGAGCAAATAAAAGTGTACGAGTCTTTGAACATCTTGTTTCTCATCTAGCGAAAGGAGATCAACCTAACCAGAAAGAGTTGGCTGAAGTCGGTTATATTCTTAGAACTACCGCGGTGTATGGTAATGGAAAGTTTGGCATTGCCGATTTTAAATTATTGGAAAATAACGCTGACTTTAATCAGTCGTTTAGTGCGCAAATGTGTGCCGTTTATTTATTGCGTCAATTCAGCTTAGATTGGGTGCATTACTTAGCAACTGAACAAGGCGGAGAAGACGCCGTTTATTTAGATCGCCAATTGCAACGCTACCTTGGGGTAGGAAATGCCACAGGGTTAGGGATGGCTCCCTATTTAATTAACCATCCTTGTATTGTTGACCAATGGATGTTTGCTCGAGAAATGGCATTGGCTGAAGTTCTGCATAATAGGGTGTCGTTAAATAAGAAAGAACCTCTAAATTACTTGTTGAAAAAAGCAGTACTGCACCTAGAGCAGGTGATGACTATTAATGAAACTCAAGATAACCTTAATAATATCGCCGTTTCTGAATTAAAAGAATTAACGAACAATTTAGATAACGTATTTGGTCTGAGTTTAACGTGGAAAGATGTAGTCACTCAATCGCACAGTATGAGTTTAGAAGCCCAAGAGATCCTGTTGTCTTGCTTGATGGAAGTGAATCCAGAATTAGTTGATAGGTTTGAAGAACAGATGAACTGTAGTGAAACACTCTCCCTTCCAAGTGGAAAAAAAGTGCAAGACTTAAGGGTAACTATAGAGAATTGTTATCAATGGGCAATTAAAACGGACTTCACTAAACCAGAAAATAATTATTGGTTTTGGTATCGCTCACAAGATAAAGAAGAACCTCGATTAGGGATTAGAGGGAAAGAAAAGGGAGAAGATCGAGAGCTGCCATTAGACATAGGTCGACAAGTTTATCGTCTTTATCATTCGTTATTGAAATGTGATAAGACGTTATCATTGGCTGAATTTTTAGTTGAGCATCCAAAGTACCGCGCCATCGCACGAAGAGTCTGGACATTAGGGCATAAGGCCATGGGGGATATTCAAATGAATGTACTACATAAGTCGTCTTTACCTATGCATTTATTACGCTGTAAATTAGCGGTTTTTGGCGCAACAAAATTTGATCCACGATCAGACCGTTGGGTGAGAGTGACTTTTTTTCAAGGCGCGCCACTGTTAGATGAAGTTCATGATGGTGAATGGCTATTCCCATTATTGCCAGTCGAAGGAGAAAGCTAATGATCGTGTCACATAATGAATTAGTTGCAGTAACTAATAAGGCATTTCTGGGAATGAGACGCACGTGTGGTGAGGCTGATATCATTGCGAATATGGTAGCCGATCTGCAAATGGTTGGTTTAAACGGAGTAAAGCATTTTAATAATGCCAGTCGATTCCTAACTACAGAGGACGATTGTCCTGTAGATATAACCATTGCAACTTCTGGTGATTTAATCGTGGATTTACATGGTTGCAGTGTTGCGTGTCATTTACCCGTTATTGTCGATTATGCGATTGAAAAAATGGTAGGAAAAAAAGCATTAACAATTACGCTTAATAACTGCCATAACCGTTGGTTGGCGTACAGTGAATTAGTTAAATTAGCGGCAAAGGGCATTGCGTGTAAAGCGGAATGGGAAAATGGAACTAGCCCGAAAAGAACATGGTATATCCTAAATAGAGGTTGCGTTGCTCCAGACCTATTTTTATCTGATGAGGTAGCTTTAAATAGTCCTTACCTTAATGATATGACGATTGAATTAGCAGTAAAAGATTTCAATGTAGAGGAATATTCAAAAGGATACAGCATTCATATTGATTCAACTGAATTGAGCATGACTCAACAGGATTCATGGCGTAATGGGATTGATGTTGATGACATTGACTGGGAGATCTTAAAACAAACGGCAATGGCTATGTTAGTTGAAAATAGTGAGCTATCTCTTAACGGTGCGGGTGAGCTGGTTTAGTCATATAAATTTAATGAATATAAAAAGTACTCATGGTATAAATAATGAGTGCTTTTTTATGCTTGTCTCAAAATTAAGTCAAATTATTCGTATGTTTACATTACAAATGTACATAAGGTTACTTACACTTTACGTAGGTACTAAGGATGAGGTGGTTATATGAATTCGTTAGATACAAAGATCAATATGGTTGCAGATTTAGAACCAAGTAAAAAACTGCCTATTCAAAACGATCAACAGGATGATTCTGTGAATACGTGGGATCAACTTACCGAACAGCAGCAACAAGATATCTTAGCGCACTTAACGGCAATTCCTTTTGAGTAGTTTTTTGCGTTAAAGCACGCTTTATTTCCTATTCAGGATAATTTAATCCAATAGGGTCTACTTTATGGAACTTTTGTAACCATCCTCGTCGAAAAACAGCCTTTTCCTTTCCTATCCCTTCGCTATTCTGCAAACTGTTAACTCGATTACATTATCTAACCTTACCTTTGTAGTTATTTAATCATTGAGCTAAGTTAATAAAATTATTATAAAAAATAAGACTAAGCTGAAAATTTAATTTGGCTAGTACTAGCAGCGGAGTCTGCAATTGGATATGGAGCAATAGTCACGGATGATATCTTATCTACTCAGGCGACTTTTATTGGTTGTCCCAACATTTATCGGAATAACCTTACTTATTTTTGCCTTAACACGGTTTGTGCCTGGTGGCCCAGTAGAGCGAATGCTTTTGAGTTTGCAAATGCAAGGGAGCTCTGAAACGGGTGGAACCAGCAGTGTTACCGATGGTAATAATGCCCTATCTGAAGATCAAATCGCTGAGTTAAATGCTTTCTATGGTTTAGATAAACCGGTATTTGAAGCCTATTACGACTGGTTAACTAAATTAGTTGTTCTTGATTTAGGGGAATCAACTCGTTATTACGAACCCGTATGGGACATGATTGCTGAACGCTTACCTGTTTCTCTTTTTTATGGAGGGATGACCTTTCTACTTAGTTATATGATCTCTATTCCTCTTGGCTATTTAAAAGCGCTAAAACATGGTTCCATCCTTGATTCTACCTCCTCTATTGCTATTTTTGTCGGATTTGCCTTACCTGGTTATGTCATTGGTGTTTTCCTCATTAGTTTATTTAGCTATCAGCTAGAGTGGTTTCCAATGGGAGGCTTTGTCGGTGATGATTTTGATGACTTCGGTGCTTTTGAGCAAATAAAAGACATTATGTGGCATGCCGTGTTACCTCTATTTTGTTATCTCATTGGTGATTTCGCGTTACTTACCATGACAATGAAGAATAATTTGATGGAAAACTTAGCCGCTGATTATGTACGAACAGCCATTGCAAAAGGGTTGCCGTTTAAAAAAGCAGTGCGTAAACATGCATTACGAAATAGTTTAATTCCTGTCGCTAGTCACTTTGGTAATTCATTAATGTTTTTTATGACAGGGTCATTTCTGATAGAAGTTATTTTTAATATTGATGGGATTGGGTTGCTAGGTTATGAAGCGATAATGGAGCGTGATTACCCTGTGGTCATGGGCTTATTTGCCATTAATGCCACCATGCTGATGCTTGGTAATATTTTATCTGATATTTGTGTAGCAGCGGTTGATCCGCGCGTTAAATTTGGAGCTTAATTATGTCGTTTATTTTAAATTTAAGTCCATTAACGCAAAAGAAAGTTCAACGATTTAAAGGAATAAAACGCGGTTATTGGTCTTTCCTAATTTTATCTTTGTTATTGGTACTGTCTATTTTTGCTGAAGTTTTTGTTAATAGTAGAGCTTTGCTTGTTAGCTACCAAGGTCAGTGGCATTTCCCTACTTATGGTGATGTGAAATCAGGAGACACCTTTGGTTTAGGGTATGTACATGAAGCCAACTACAGAGAATTACAACTTAAGTTTGAACAAGAAAGTGAAGGTAACTTCGTCATTATGCCTATAGTACCTTGGAATCCTTACGAGCAAGATTTCTCTGGCGATTTTCCACCAACAGAACCAAGCATTGAAGACAAGCATTACCTAGGCACCGACACGATTGGTCGAGATATTTTATCGCGCTTGACCTATGGTTTTAGGATAGCGATGGGTTTTGCGCTTATTACGTTAGTCATCTCTTATGCGATAGGGGTTTCTGTTGGGTGTGCGATGGGCTTCTTTGGTGGAAAGTTCGATTTGTTCTTCCAACGCTTTATTGAAATTTGGTCTATGGTGCCGTTTTTATACGTCATCATGATATTAGTCTCAATCATGAAACCAAGCTTTATGCTCTTTACCTTAATTAATGTCATGTTTGGCTGGATGGGAATGACATGGTATATGAGAACCATGACCTATAAAGAAAAATCCAGAGAATATGTGATGGCAGCAAAAGCATTAGGGGCATCTAATTCACGCATATTATTTCATCATATTTTACCCAATACGATGGTCATGATTGTGACATTAGCCCCCTTCACTATTGTGGCCAATATCACCGCACTAACCGCTTTGGATTATTTAGGATTAGGACTTATGCCTCCAACCCCAAGTTGGGGAGAGTTGCTACAACAAGGTAAATCCAATTTAGATTCACCTTGGATAGCGACTTCTGTTGTGACTGCTATTGTTACGGTATTAATTATGGTGACTTTTATTGGTGAGGGGATACGTGAAGCTTTTGATCCCAAGAAACATACGCGATATGAGTAATTTCATTTAATCGTTTAATGGAATAAATAATAAATAGGAAGGGACTTATGACGATAAAAAAGAGGCTGATATTACTGTCAGTATCAACCGCGGCTTTGTTCAGTGTAAATGTATTTTCGGCTGATCTTCCTGCAAACTTACAGTGGCAGACGAACGATACAGCGCCAACATTTGCCTCTTCTCAAGCCGAGTTTGGTGGTACTTTTAGAACCTATACCTTGAGTTTTCCTCAAACGTTTCGGACGGTTGGGCCAGATTCTAATGGTTCATTCAGAGCATGGATCCTAGAAGCAAGTTTACCACCACTGATTAAACACCCTAATACTAATGAATGGTTACCGGGTTTGGCTCAATCATGGGCGTTTGGGGACGATAATAAAACCGTTTACTTTAAGTTAAATCCCAAAGCAACATGGAGTGATGGTAAACCAGTCACAGCGGATGATTATCAGTTTATGTTGAAGCTAATGCGTTCAACCGACATTGTTGCCCCTTGGTATAACGATTTTTTTACCAACGAAATTGATGAGATTATTACGTTTGATAAACACACGATTGGCGTTGTGTCAGCAAAAGCTCGTAACCGTGATGAGCTTATTGAATATGCCAACTTAATGCCGCGTCCTGAGCATTTTTATGGAACGCCAAAAGTGGATGACAATAACGATGGTATTGAAGATAAATTTGTTCGTAAATACAACTTTAAACCAGAACCGGTTACCGGGCCTTATTACATCGATAAAATCAAAAAAGGGAAGAGCATTACCTTTAAACACGTAGGTAAAGAGTGGTGGGGCTACGAGAATAAATACAATCAGAATCGTTATAACGTAGAGAAAATCAACATCAAGGTGATCCGTGATGCAGACATAGCGTTAAAACATTTTGAAAAAGGCAATTTAGATGCGTTTGATTTAGTTCGACCTGATTTATGGCATGAGAAATCAGAAGGGAAAAACTATCAAAATGGTTATATTCATAAAGCGTGGGTATATAACCAAGCTGCAGTTGGTGCTGGAGGTTTGTGGTTAAATACGTCAAAACCTATGTTAGATGATATCAATGTCCGTCAAGGTATTATGTATGCGACGGATTTTGACATGATGATAGAGAAGGTGTTGCGTGGGGATTATTCTCGTAAACCAAATGGCATGGGATTTGGTCATCCCGGTTATGATAATACAGAGTTAAAAGCACCTAAGTTTGATGCGAAGAAAGCGATTACATATTTTGAAAAAGCGGGTTTTACAACGGTAGGGTCTGATGGTATTCGTCTTAATGATAAAGGTGAACGTTTAAGCTTTGCTGTGACGTATTCTCAACAGTCCTTTACGCCACGTGTCGCAGTGTTAAGGGAGCAAGCAAAACAGGCGGGATTGGATCTCGAGCTTAATCTTATTGATGGGTCAAGTATGTTTAAATATGTACTTGAGAAAAAACACGATATCTCTTTCCATAATATGGGTACCAGTGACATTCCTGCATATTGGGAATACTTCCATTCAGATAATGCCAATAAACCCCAAACGAATCACTTCACTAATTTTTCGTCACTAGAATTAGATACCTTGATCGACTCATTTAAAAATGAATTTGATATAGATAAGAAGCGTGCGTTATCACGAGATATTCAACAAGTCATTGCTGATGCAAATGTCATCGTTCCCGGGTATATGGTGCCTTATGCGCGAGCTGGTTATTGGCGTTGGATGAAGTTGCCAGAAAAAATGGCGACTAAGCAAACGGGGTATTTGTTTCATGGTTGGGGGTTCTCTCAAACATTCAGTACGTTCTGGATTGATGCGGCTGTAAAAACAGAAACGAAAGCGGCTATGAAATCCGGCAAGGTGTTTGAGCCAGTTATTGTTATCGATGATACCTATAAACTGTAACGTTAAAATCAGTCTTTATAGAACGAGAAAAAGCGAGGAGAGGGATCTTCTCGCTCAAAATTATAATAATAAAAGTGAAGATGTATATGGAAAGGAAAATCGTATTATCTGTTGAAGATTTAGTGACAGAGTTTCAAACGGACGATGGAACAGTTCGAGTGCTTGATGGTGTTAGCTTTCAAGTACCTAAAGGAAAAACAATTGGTATTGTGGGTGAATCAGGCTGCGGAAAAAGTGTGACCGCCATGTCTATTATGGGACTACTTCCCAAGCCTTACGGAAATGTGGTTAGCGGGTGTATTTTCTATGATGAAACCGACTTAACCCAGTTAAGCACAGAGAAATTGTATGAAATGCGTGGTAATCGTATTTCAATGATATTCCAAGATCCAATGACAGCATTAAATCCAGTGCACACCATTGGGAAGCAAATTAATGAAGTATTAGAACTTCACCGATCTGATTTAGATAAAAAGCAGCGCTTGGCGTATTCCATCGAAATGCTTGAAAAAGTGGGGATGCCGTCTCCAGAAGCACGATTGCACGAATATCCACATAATTTATCCGGTGGTATGCGTCAACGAGTGATGATAGCTATTGCTCTCGCTTGTGAGCCTGATATTTTGATTTGTGATGAACCGACAACGGCATTAGATGTGACCATTCAAGCCCAGATTTTAGAGTTAATGAAAAACCTGCAGGATGAAACGGGCATGTCGATTATTTTTATTACTCATGATTTAGGTGTTGTCGCTGAAATATGTGATGAAGTGGTCGTGATGTATGCCGGAAGAGTGGCTGAACAAGCGGGTATTTTTGAGTTATTTGATAATCCAACTCACCCATATACAAAAGGCTTAATGTCTTCAATGCCAAGTTTGAGCCTTCAACCAAAAACAGAACTTGAAACGATCCAAGGTACGGTTCCCTCTTTAAGTGACATGCCAAGCGGTTGCCGTTTTTCTACTCGTTGTAAATATAAGCAAGATAAGTGCGAATCTGAAGTGCCAGTGATGAGTGAAGTTGGATTATTGCATCAAGTGAGTTGTCATTTTAGCAACGCATTAGTGACTAATAATGAGGTGATAAAATGAGTGAATTATTGAGAGTAGATGATCTCAAACAGTATTTTTACTCAGGTAAAGGGATCTTTAATAAGGGCTATGTCGTTCACGCGGTTGATGGTGTTTCTTTAAGCGTAAATAAAGGCGAAACACTGGGTTTAGTTGGTGAGTCTGGTTGTGGTAAAAGTACCCTTGGTCGCAGTTTATTAAAGTTATTTGAACCAACGGCGGGTCGTATTTTTTTTGAAGGACAAGATATTACTCATCTTGGAAATAAAGACATGCGATCACTTCGCCAAGAAATGCAGATTATCTTTCAAGATCCAACTGAATCATTAAATCCGAGACATACCGTTGAAATGATCTTGGAAGAGCCATTTGTTATTCATGGCGTCGGCTCAAAAGAAGAGCGTAAACAGTGGGTAGAAGAATTATTAATTAAAGTCGGTTTACCAGTAAGCGCTGTGACTCGTTATCCTCATGAGTTTTCAGGTGGCCAAAAACAACGTATTGGCATTGCAAGAGCGATAGCATTGAAACCAAAGTTGATTGTGTGTGATGAGTCGGTATCTGCATTAGATGTGTCTGTTCAAGCGCAAATTGTGAATCTATTATTGGATTTACAACGAGAGATGAATCTCGCACTGATTTTTATTGCCCATGATCTTTCCGTGGTTAAGCATATCTCAGATAAAGTGGCTGTAATGTATCTAGGGAAGATTGTTGAATATGGTAACGCTGAAACACTTTATCATGCGCCTAAGCACCCTTATACCGAGGCTCTATTATCCGCGATCCCTGTTTCTCATCCTAGATTGAGAGGAAAAGAACGAATTATTTTGATTGGGGATGTACCGTCACCAATCAATCCTCCAAAAGGATGTCGATTCTCAACAAGGTGTCCAAAAGCAGAAAAACAATGTTTTACCGATGAACCGAAAAGACAGATTTTAAATAATGCAGGCCATGAAGTTGCTTGCCATTTATATGAATAAATATCTTTTTTGGAACATCTGTTTTTACCTATTTTATTCTATAGTTAATAAAAAATAACTGAGGCTATTATGAAAAAATTACTCGTATTGATTGCTTTTGGGGTACTCGCGGGGTGTTCATCCCAGATGCCTGACATGGGAACTGCAAAACCTGTTCATTATCAGTGTGAAGAGGGACGAAGTTTTCGGATTACATTCAATGAAGATAATGCGTTATTGCAATTACCAAAAGAAGATTATGCATTGAAGCGAGCAGTGTCTGCATCTGGTATGAAGTACATTTCAGAGGATGGTATGCCGGATATGAGTACAGCAATTACCTTTCAAGGAAAAGGTGAAGAAGCCAGATTAGATCTTGGTCGAGTGGCATTGAAAAACTGTGCTGTAATTAAATGATAATGAATGAAAATGGCCACGTATCATCGCGATACATGGCCATTTTTTATGACAGCGTGTTATACCAATTCACATCAATATCAGAGTAACTATTTATGTGGATCAGTTTTATTAAAGTTATGAACCGTAAGTCACAATATAGCGATTTGGTTTATGATTCATAGCAAGCACAATATTTAATACAACGGCACCAAGCACAGAAATCGCCAATAGCCACGGCGTAATAAAAAAGAAAGAGGCACTTAAAATACAGAAGTCGATAACCATCTGAACTTTACCGACTGAAATACCAAACTTTTCTTGGATAAGTAGACATAAAACATTAAAGCCACCAAGGCTTGAACGGTGCCTAAATAAGATCAGCATACCTAAGCCCATTAATAACCCACCAGCAATAGCGCAGTAAATATCATTGATATGATCAACTGAAATCATCATATTTAAGTGGTCAGTCATAACAGAAACAAGACCGCCGGAAATTAAACTGGTTACTGCAAAACGTTTTCCAAATCGCTGCCAAGCTAAAGCGTAAAACGGCAAGTTACATACAAAATATAAAATACCAAAACTGATCCCACTCATTTGACTGATTAATAATGCCAGTCCAGTTGTGCCACCTGTAAGTAATTGAGCTGCTTGTAAAAAGAAAATACCTTGAGAAACTAAAAAGGTGCCAGTCAAAATGGCAATGACATCTTCCTTATGCGTGTGTTTTATTTTTTCCATAACAATTGAGTCTGTTTACTAATACCAATGAAATAATGCACGCAAGAATAGTGTGATTCTGAATTTAAGCAATTACTGGTAGGTAAATACAGTGTTGGTTTTGTAGTAAACGCTTTACATAGTGTAAAGCTAAAGATTGACACTTCTTGAGTATCTTTCATGTTGATAATGAGGAATCCTCAACAGAAATAACAAAGAAAAGTACTATTTAGGGTATCTGATCCAGATCAAATTATGTAGAATACGTTGCAGTTAAGACTAGTGACGTAATCGTTTGCGTCACTGGGCTATTTTTGGGTTTTATATTTATCTGAGTCAGGAGATACAGATGCTTAAGCGTGATATGAACATTGCAGATTACGATGCAGACTTGTTTGCAGCAATCCAGGAAGAGACAGTACGTCAAGAAGAGCATATCGAGCTGATTGCTTCTGAAAACTACACTAGCCCACGAGTGATGGAAGCTCAAGGTTCACAACTAACAAACAAATATGCAGAAGGTTACCCAGGTAAGCGTTACTACGGCGGCTGTGAGTTTGTTGATAAAGTAGAAACACTGGCTATTAACCGTGCATGTGAATTGTTTGGTGCTGAATACGCAAACGTACAGCCACACTCTGGTTCTCAAGCGAATAACGCAGTTTACATGGCACTACTAAACGCTGGCGATACAGTGTTAGGTATGAGCCTTGCTCACGGTGGTCACTTAACTCACGGTTCTCCAGTAAACTTCTCAGGTAAGCTTTATAACATCATTCCTTACGGTATTGATGAAGCGGGTCAAATTGACTACGAAGAAATGGAAGCGCTAGCAATAGAACATAAACCTAAGATGATCATCGGTGGTTTCTCTGCTTACTCTCAAATATGTGATTGGGCGCGTATGCGTGAAATCGCAGACAAAGTTGGTGCTTACTTCTTCGTAGATATGGCTCACGTAGCGGGTCTTATTGCTGCTGGTGTTTACCCTAACCCGGTGCCACACGCTCATGTAGTAACAACAACAACGCATAAAACATTGGCGGGTCCTCGTGGTGGTCTTATTCTTTCTAACGAAGGCGAAGATCTTTACAAGAAACTGAACTCAGCTGTATTCCCTGGTGGTCAAGGTGGCCCTCTAATGCACGTTATCGCTGGTAAAGCGGTGGCATTTAAAGAAGCACTAGAACCAGAATTTAAAGAATACCAAGTTCGTGTTGTTGCCAATGCAAAAGCAATGGTTGCTGAGTTTCTTGCTCGTGGTTACAACATCGTTTCAGGCTCTACTGAAAATCACCTATTCCTAGTTGATTTAATTGATAAAGACATCACTGGTAAAGAAGCAGATGCGGCACTAGGTTCAGCTAACATTACGGTTAACAAGAACTCAGTACCAAACGATCCACGTAGCCCATTTGTTACTTCTGGTATCCGTGTTGGTTCTCCTTCAATTACTCGTCGTGGCTTCTCTGAAGAAGATGCGAAAAACCTTGCTGGCTGGATGTGTGACATTCTAGACAACATGGGCGATGAGTCTGTTATTGAAGCAACAAAAGCGAAAGTATTAGAAATTTGTAAGCGTTTACCTGTATACGCTTAACACTTTTCGAACCATTAAATTTGAAAGGCTAGCCTGTTGTGGGCTAGCCTTTTTTATTGGTTATTTATATGACTTTCAAGTTAATAACGGTGAACTAAAGTACAGATAATTTATAATAAGTATGAGAAAAAATTCATGAATCATGATTTTTATTCTATTTCTGTATTTTTTTTGAGAATAAGTAAAAATAAGTGTGGTATGTTTCGATCTCAGTGAACTGAACGTTTAGTTTCAGTACTTCTAAAAGGTTGAATCATGAGTAAAAAATTATTATTAGCATCGTTGATATCAATGCTGCTTGTTGGCTGTAACCAAGAAAGTATAGAGGTTGGTGGGGGCAGTTCGACTAAACCTGAAACTATTCCGCCGACAGATATTATCCCACCGGAGCCTGAGCCAATCCCTCCTACGGATATTATTCCGCCAGTTACTTATACCGGAACGTTAGTCGCATCTGGAAAAGCAATTACAGGTGATGTTGAATGTAATGGCATTGAGTTAGGTACAAATTCGGGAACATTTTCTGTTAAACAAGGAGTTGAATTCTCTTGTTTATTGGATGATGTTATTTTAGGAACATTTAAAGCCCCTTTCCCATCAAAAGGAAAAACATCAGGAGAAGATTTCGTCCCTCATAGTTTCGATGTTATTGGCATTTATGGTAAAAATGCAACCAGTGTTCTTATATCAATTAGTGATTGTAAAAACACCGATAATATTTGTCTTTTCCGTGTTAGTAGTGATGAAATTAGAAATATTTATAATGAAACTAGTTTAAAAGACGAGGAAGTAGTTAAGATATTTGTGTCTGGTAAAGCTACGGATGAAATAGGTAAAGCTCCGTCATCTCATGTTGATAGTTTAATCGTTCCTGAAGTTACACCAGGTACAAGTAATGATTTAAATAGTGGCTTTGTTTCTGCTAGTGCAGAAAATAGCTATGCCTATAAACCAAGTGCTGAAGCGAAAGTATTAACTAAGAGCCAGTTAACGGATAATACAGGTACACCATTAGTTGGAGTTAATTTCTTCTCCGCTAATGCGGTAGGTATTACGGATGAAAATGGTAATTTTGAATACTTGTGGGGCGACAAGCTTACCTTTGGTATTGATACCTTTGAATTTGGCAGCGTAACTGGTAACCAAGTTAGTTATAAGATCACTGATGTTAGTGATAATGCAGTAGTTAAAGCGAATATCCAATCGTTAATTACACGATATGCAGAAAATAACAATAATGGATTACTTATCTCTGATAAAGTTCAAGAGACGTTTTCTCTTTACCCAAATGTAATCAACGAACTGATTAATTTAAGTTTACCTAATGGTGGTAAAATTGAAGGAACAGAGTTTTTATTACCGAATGAATTTGATTCACAATTCCAAAATGGGTTAACTGCTGCTATTGATGCCGAGTTACAACAGCAACCAGTCTCATTTTATTCTTCAGATATCTCTCATGTATTCTCACTAGATAATGGTACTTATGTAACCGATTCTCTAACTAAAATATTTAGTGGGGTAACTAGTTTTCATGTCTTCAATGATAACGGTAGCTTTTATGGTGCAACAGGCTATACAAGAGGAATGCGAGCGTTAAATTTATCTAACCAAGCATTTCCTATTATGATGCCTCGTGCGGATATCAATAAGGATATTCCTTTTGGAGAGCAGCAAGCGTGGACTCGTGAAGGTCGCCCTTATATTGCCGTTCATCCAACTATTGAGATGCCACAGATCCCTCTAGTTTCAAAAGATAACGCTACTTTTGGTTTTCCTTTTGTTACCGCTGGCGAAATTGGTTCTGGTAAAGTGGTATTTATGGGTAATAGCATGTACCCAAGCATTATTTCATGTCCAGATAACTATTGGGCTCATGAACTTGTGCGTATTGATAGTGAGGCACAAAAATGTACATCATCATTTTATTTATTAAATGATGTGCGTAATGATCAAGGAAGTATGGGGATTTTTTTCTCTAATCTATTTACTTGGTTAAATGGTGGTCACTCGATCAAAGATATTAATGTTGCTACAAATATTACTAAAGCAACACTACTTAAACCTGGCACATCACACGGTACAGAATATGACTTCTTTGTAAACCGATCTTTTGGTTTCTCACCATCTGTCAAAATGTTAACTAAGGATGGATTCTCTGGACGCTTATCAGCAAGTGAAACACCGTTATTAATTCTTCAGGCTTATCCGCCTAAGCCTCAAGGTGATGGTATGAGCCATCGTTTTATTGCTGATTTAGAAAATCCCAATCTAAGCCAAGATGATATTACTGCTTTAATTACTTACATTAATGAAGGCGGCAGTGTTGTATTTATGGATGCAATTGATAGGGTAACTAACCCTGAACCGATTGGGCGTTTAGCTGATTCTGCTGGTGTTTCATTAGGTGGGAGTAACGTTACACCAACGTCACAAGCATTTTGTGGTTCGTCATATTATTGTCAAGCACCATCTCCAAACCTTCATGTGAAGAGCCAATATGAAATGGTGGTTCTTGAACGCTTCCAAGATGTGGATGGACAACAACCGTATACAGTAAATCAAGATGGTTCGGTTGAATGGACTAAAGATGAAACTAAGATTAAGTTTGAAATTCCAACTTATGAAATGATCAAACGTGATGATAAAGGTGCCCCTTTATTAGATAAAGATGGCGTTCCTATAGTAGAGACTAAGTTTGCTCGTATTTTCGTTCAGAATGGTGAAGAGAGAGCAGCTGCTATATCTGAATTACAAGCAGCATTTAAAGGAACACCTTTATGTACTCATTCTTATGAGTATGAGTTTAACTGTATAGAAACTCGTCAAGGTGATGGTATTGAAACTCGTGGTGCTTATGGGCGTGCTGATTTTGACCGTTATCAGATGAGTCAATATATTGTAGAAAGCATGGTTAAAGCAGCAAACCTTGGTGATAACTTTAATGCACTAATGGAGCATGAGCTTTATTACCGCACCAAAGGTAAACAAGGAACGCGTTTATCTACGGTCGAGCTAAATCAGACCTACGATAATCTTTCGATTTGGATGTGGAACGATAACCCATACGCTTATGATTCTAATGTTCAAGATGAATTAGGATTTAAAACTGCGGTTGGTTTCCTTAACTGTTATACCAATAATGCGCATGGTAATGGATTAACTTGCCCTGATGATTTGGCTACTAAGTTAATTGGAAATGGGATGATCCATGGTGAGGGTGAACTTCTGGGACAAATGAATCCAAGCTACCCACTAAATTACATGGAAAAACCGTTAACTCGCATTATGTTAGGTCGTTCTTTCTGGGATCACGAAATAACGGTTGATACGACTAAATACCCAGGTCGAACCGTTGGTGCGACAACATCTGAAGCTGTTAATATTGAGACAGCAGGTAAAGCGGTAAGCTACTCTGCGGGAAATAATCAATCAACAGGCTTATGGGCTCCTCAATTAAGTGAGGTTACGGTTCGTGATGGTGTGACTGCAATGATTACCGTTATGATGGCGGATGATTTAACAGGTAAGCCACAACATGAGACAAGCTTAAACCGTCCTCCTAGAATGCAGATGAGCTTTGCTCACGATGGTTATACAACAACATTTAAAGTCCCTTATGGTGGTCTAATTTATATTAAACCTACAGAGACATTGAGTGGCACTTCAACAGTCGCTGAATTTAATTTGGACGGTGTTGAAAAATCGGCATGGTGGAAAAAAGATCCTGCGAGTAACCTTGGTGAGTGGGTAAATACACCTGATTCTTCAACTGCGCCAATCGCAGAAATTGATACGGGTTCATTTATTTACACCACTGCTCTTAATAATGTTAAGACAGTTGATCTTAATGAATTCAGTAAAAATATGAACCGCTTTGCTGATGCAGCAAGTGATTTTTACGGTCGTGATGAAGAGAGTGCTGATGGTCAACATCGTCGCTTTACTTATCCAGAGCTAAAAGAGTTCCGCCATCGTTTTGTGAATGATGTACAGATTTCGATTGGTGCGGCACATTCTGGTTATCCTGTGATGAGTAGTTCATTTAATGCTGACTCAAATAAAATACCAACAAATGCAATTGATGATTGGTTGGTCTGGCATGAAGTCGGTCATAATCTTGCTTCTGCACCATTCTCGGCGCCGGGTAGCACAGAAGTGACAAACAATCTTCTAGCTCTGTATATGCAAGAATTAGAAGGCCGCAATGCTAACCCAGAAATGGATCGTATTAGAACGAGTATTCAAAAAGCGCCAACTTGGTTAAGCTCTAATAATGGTCACGCATGGAGTCATGGTGATGCTGGACTTCGTTTAGTGATGTTTGGCCAACTGAAGATTTGGGCTGAAAGTAATTTCGACATTGATCGTTGGTATGCTGATGGCGAAACGAAACTAGCTATCTACAACCAAGATCAAGGTTGGAATATGATCAAGCTGATGCATCGTAAAGCTCGTGGTGATAAACAAGGTGATCAAGGCATTAACTATTGTAGTTCTCACGATACAGGCTTAAGCGCTGGTGATCTAATGATGGTATGTAGCTCTTATGTATCAGGCTATGATTTAAGAGATTTCTTCACTACATGGAATGTGGGAGAAACCTCTGTAACTAATGCCGATGGTACTAAAGTGTACTCGGGTGGAATTAGTGATGCAGGGTTAAATGAATTAACAAGATTACGCTTAGAAAAACCTGAAGTAAGCCCACTTAATATTAATTCGTTACCTAATTTAATATTAAGTAATTAAGCGATATTAACTAAAAAAGCCCCCGAACCATCAAGGCTCGGGGGCTTTTTACTATCAGTAAGTAAATTAAATAAAAACTTACTTATTAATATTAATCAACGCGCCAGATTTACATTGGAAAGTGTAGTAACGGCTTGTTTCATTAAATTTTCCTAGACCTTCACCAGTACAGTAATCAACGTTGATATCACGCATGATATCTAATGTCTTTTCATTGTTCAGTTGGAATTTAGAGCCATCGCTACATACGATACGAACACGGCCATCATCACTTACCGAATAAACTTTTACTTCTGTATTACATAGCTCAAAAGATGCATCTTGGTAATTATCTTGCTGTTTTGGAGCGCTGCTACAACCAGCTAAAACAAGGGCCAACACACACGCTAGACTGATCTTTTTCATTTTGATTATTCCTTTAAGCTAAATTATCTTTTAAATATATCTTGTAACTCTCTAGATTGCGAGTTTATGACAAATAAATCAGAGCGAGACCTTGATAGTATTCATCTGAATTGTTAATTCCGACATTGTTTGTTCAATGTTCAATGTTCAATGTTTATCACTTCATTTTCAAAATGACGAATATCACCAGTGAGTTCTTGGCGACGTTGAGTAATCTTTTTCTCCTCATCAGCTATAACGGCAAAGCCTCAGCCTTATTCGCCTGCACGAGTCGTTTCGATAGTGGCATGAGTAACCCTCTAATTAATGCGAGTATAAAGGGGCATTGATAAATCTAATTGATATTTTGATTAATAGTATTAAATTTACCTTACTCTAAACCTCTCTTCTTTAGCTTGAATGTAGGCACCGTTCCACTTTTCTTGTACACTAAATAAAAAATAATAGGAGACAAGAATGCATTGTCCATTTTGTAGTGCAACCGACACTAAAGTTATTGACTCTCGATTGGTTTCTGATGGTCACCAAGTTCGCCGTCGTCGACAATGTTTGGCGTGCAATGAACGTTTTACTACGTTTGAATCAGCCGAATTAGTCATGCCTAAAGTGATTAAATCCAACGGCAATCGAGAACCTTTTAATGAAGATAAGCTTTCTGGAGGCTTATACCGCTCGCTAGAAAAACGCCCAGTTAGTGCGGATTTAGTTGAATTAGCTCTGAATACTATAAAGTCAAAGCTACGAGCTACGGGTGAAAGAGAGGTTCCTTCGGACATGATAGGAAATCTTGTTATGGACCAATTGAAAGAGCTTGATAAAGTCGCTTATATTCGCTTTGCATCGGTTTATCGCAGTTTTGAAGATATAAAAGAGTTCGGCGAAGAAATCGCAAAGCTAGAGAAATAACATGAAATTTACCCTTCAAGATCACCAAATGATGCAGAAAGCCATTTTATTGGCAAAAAAAGGCATTTACACGACAGCGCCGAATCCAAATGTTGGCTGCGTGTTGGTTAAAAATGGACTGATTATTGGAGAGGGTGCGCACTTAAAAGCTGGAGAGCCGCACGCTGAAGTCTACGCGTTACGCCAAGCGGGTGAAAATGCAAAAGGCGCGACAGCGTATGTCACTTTAGAACCGTGTTCTCATTATGGCAGAACCCCACCTTGCGCTGAAGGTTTAATCAAAGCCGGCGTTGCTAAGGTTATTTGTGCCATGGTTGATCCTAATCCACAAGTGGCTGGTCGTGGTTTATTAATGTTAAATGACGCAGGTATTGAAACCGCATCAGGGTTGCTAGAAGCTGACTCTCGTGCTCTTAATCCTTACTTCTTAACTCGAATGGAAACTAAAAAGCCTTTCGTTCAATTAAAGATGGCTGCCAGTCTTGATGGTAAAACGGCATTAGAAAATGGCGAGAGCCAATGGATAACCTCTAAAGAAGCAAGGCAAGATGTTCAGCGTTACCGTGCTTTATCTGGTGCCATATTATCAACAGCAAAAACGGTAATAGAAGATAATGCTTCTTTAAATGTACGCTGGGGTGATCTTCCGTTATCAATTCAAAAAAGTTATCCAGAAAGAAAACTAAGACAACCATTACGCGTTATTTTAGATCGCCAACACGAACTCACTTCAGATCTTAAATTATTCAATGTTGAAGGTGACGTTACAACCATTTCTTCTCAGTTCTCTCACCCGATTAGTCTTCAAGATAGTCATCTGCATTGCAATGTTTGTGACGATGGTAAACTTATCTTATCTGAAGTTATCGATAAAATAGCGCAAGAATGCAATGTTAATCATATTTGGGTAGAAGCTGGGGCTACCTTAGCGGCTAGTATGATAGAAGCCAATTTAGTGGATGAATTAATTATTTATTTAGCGGCTAAATTGATGGGTGCTGATGGGCGCAGTTTATTAAATATTGTCGGATTAACCGCCATGTCTGAAGCTATCGATCTAAACATTACAGATGTTCGAATGGTAGGTAAAGATATTCGAATTACAGCAACAATAGTAAGGTAACGTATGTTTACAGGAATTATCGAATCAATCGGTACACTTCAAGCCATCACGCCTAAAGGTGAAGATGTTAGTGTGACAGTTAATGTTGGCAAATTAGACATGGGTGATGTGAAATTAGGCGACAGTATTGCGACTAACGGCGTTTGTCTAACTGTCGTTGCCATGACCAAAAATAGCTACACTGCAGATTTGTCTTTAGAGACATTAAAGCGTACTGGTTTTGTTCATTATAAAGCGGGCGATAAAGTTAATCTTGAAAAAGCGATGTTGCCGACCACTCGTTTTGGTGGACACATCGTCTCTGGCCATGTTGATGCGGTGGGGGAAATAATTGAACGTCACCAAACAGGCAGAGCGGTCGAATTTTGGATTCAATTACCACAAGATTTAGCTAAATATGTGGTGGAAAAAGGCTCAATAACGATCGATGGTATCAGTTTGACCGTGAACGATTTACGTAAAAATGCATTTAAACTTACTATTGTGCCCCACACAGCATCGGAAACGACGATGGATACATTCACTGTTGGAAAAAAAGTGAATTTAGAAGTGGACTTAATTGCACGATATTTAGAAAGACTTGTGATCGGACAGAAAGAAGAGCAACCTCAGTCTTCTGTTACGATGGATCTTTTGGCAAAATCAGGTTTCTTAAATTAACCATTTAACCTAACTAATATATTAAAGGTATTTCACATGGCAATTAGCTCAGCAAAAGACATTATTGAAGATATTCGCTTAGGTAAGATGGTTATCCTGATGGATGACGAAGATCGTGAAAATGAAGGCGATTTAATCATTGCAGCAGAAAAAATTACACCAGAAGCGATCAATTTCATGGCAACACATGGCCGTGGTTTAATTTGTTTAACAATGACAAAAGATCGCTGTGAAAAGTTAGGTCTGCCACCAATGGTGCAAGACAATAACGCACAATTTACAACTAACTTTACGGTTTCTATTGAAGCCGCTGAAGGGGTTACTACAGGTATTTCTGCAGCAGACCGTTCTCGCACTGTTGAAGCTGCCGTTGCTAAAAATGCCGTTGCTGCTGATCTTGTTCAGCCTGGCCACATCTTCCCTCTTGCAGCACAAGAAGGCGGAGTGTTAACTCGTGCAGGACACACTGAAGCGGGTTGTGATCTAGCTCGTTTAGCCGGTTTTGAACCAGCAGGTGTTATCGTTGAAATCCTAAATGATGATGGTTCAATGGCTCGTCGTCCTGATTTGGAAATTTTTGCTGAAAAACACGATGTTAAATTAGGCACGATTGCTGACTTAATTGAATACCGTAATAACAACGAAACAACGATTGAGCGTGTTGCTGAGTGCAAATTACCGACAGAGTTTGGTGATTTTGATTTAGTAACTTACCGTGACACGATCGATAATCAACTTCATTATGCAATGAAAAAAGAAAATACATCAGGTATTGCGCCATTAGTAAGAGTTCACCTTCAAGACACTTTCACTGATATTCTTCATTCAGATCGTTGTGCAGAACGCAGCTGGACATTACCAACAGCAATGCAACGTATTGCAGCCGAAGGTGGTGTACTTATTATTCTTGGCAATGAAGAGTCAACGGACAGTATTGTTCATAAAATCAAAGTATTAGAGCGTCAAGATAACGGAGAATCGCCTACAATGGCGAAGAAACAAGGGACGTCGCGTCGCGTTGGTGTTGGTTCTCAAATCTTAGCTGATATGGGTATTTCTGATATGCGCCTGTTATCATCGTCTTCAAAGCGTTATCATTCATTATCAGGCTTTGGTCTGAATGTAGTTGAATACGTTTCAAAATAAGCGTATTGATGGGCTCTATTGTGTAAATAGAGCCCAAATAATTAGATATTTGTCACAAAGCTGTGATAGAATTCGCCGATTCTCACTATGATATGTAGTTGAAAATAGTTACCCAGTTTAATTGGAATAATATAGATACAGGAAGGCTTATGAACGTAATTGAAGGCGGCGTTGCTGCTCCTAATGCGAAAATTGCAATTGTCATTTCTCGCTTTAATAGCTTTATTAATGAAAGTTTACTTTCAGGCGCTATCGACACTTTAAAGCGTTTTGGTCAAGTATCTGAAGAAAACATCACTGTTGTTCGCTGCCCTGGCGCCGTAGAATTACCATTAGTTGCTCAACGAGTAGCTAAAACAGCAAAATATGATGCAATTGTTTCATTGGGTTCTGTTATCCGTGGTGGTACACCACATTTTGAATACGTATGTAGTGAATGCAATAAGGGTCTAGCACAAGTATCTTTGGAATTCAGTATTCCAGTGGCATTTGGTGTTTTGACTGTTGATACAATCGATCAAGCAATCGAGCGCGCCGGTACCAAGGCTGGTAATAAAGGGGCGGAGGCTGCACTAAGCGCACTCGAAATGATTAATGTTCTGTCTCAAATAGAATCCTAATGGGAGTTAGTGTGAAACCAGCCGCACGTCGTAATGCACGTCAATTTGCGCTTCAAGCAATTTATTCATGGCAAATAAGCAAAGAAAATGTTGCTGCTATTGAAGAACAGTTTTTAACTGCAGATAAGTATGATGAAGAAGAGCATCATGCAAAAGAGCCTAAACTACAAGCTCCAGAGACTGATGTAGCGTACTTCCGCGATCTTTTCTCAGGTGTTGCTCTTAACCACATTAAGTTAGACGGTAAAATGCGTCCATACTTATCTCGTCCACTTCAGGATCTTGATCAGATGGAACTTGCGTTATTACGCATGTCTATCTATGAAATGATGAATCGTGACGATGTACCTTACAAAGTTGTTATCAATGAAGCGATTGAACTTGCAAAAGTGTTCGCAGCAGAAGATAGCCACAAATTTGTAAATGGTGTATTAGATAAAGCGGCTCCAACATTACGTAAAAAGTAAGTTGGATTTAGCATACTAATTAATAGTAAAGGTCAGCCTAATCGCTGGCCTTTTTTATAACTAAAAAACGGTGTTACAGTACAATGAGTAGTGAGTTTAATTTAATTGACCGATTTTTTGTGCAAGGAAATCTATCTAGAAGCGATGTCGATTTAGGGATAGGTGATGATTGTGCACTGGTGAGTGTCCCTGTGGATCACCAAATTGCAGTGACGACAGATAGTTTGGTCGCTGGAACGCATTTTCTGGCTGATGCCGACCCAATCAAAGTAGGTTATAAAGCGTTGGCGTCTAACTTAAGTGATTTGGCTGCAATGGGAGCAAAACCAACATGGGTATCTTTAGCATTAACATTGCCTAAACCTGATGAGGTATGGCTAAAAGGTTTTTGTGAAGGTTTTTTTGGTTTAGCAAAACAGCACAATGTGCAACTTATTGGTGGAGATACAACAAAAGGCCCGTTGAGTATAACGATAACTGTGCAAGGAATAGTACCAAAAGGTGAAGCTATGACCCGTAAAGGGGCTCATGCTGGCGATGATATTTACGTAACTGGTTCATTAGGAGATAGTGCGGCAGGACTTGAAATATTATTAAATAAGCCACACGGGTTACAATCGGAATTAGAAAAAGAGTTAGAAAGTAAACATTATTACTCATCACCAAGAGTAGAATTAGCTCAGAAAATTCGTCATTTATGTCATTCAGCGTTAGATATATCAGATGGACTTATTTCTGATTTAGGCCATATACTCAAACAATCAGATGTTAGCGCTAAGATTGATGTTGAAAGTTTACCGATTTCGAATGAAGTAATTCAATATTATTTGAAAGATAGTGAACGATGCCAAAAGTTAGCATTAACCAGTGGCGAAGAATATGAACTTTGTTTCACAGCTTCGAAGGATAATAGAGTAGCGATCAAGCAAATAGCTACTGCCTTAAATCAAAACGTTAGTATAATTGGTGAAGTTTCAAATGAATCGTTTACTAACTTACAGTCTAGCGTACAATTATATAAGAATAAGACCTTACTAGATTGGCAGTTATCTGGTTATGATCATTTCAGGAGTGAAGTATGACAAACCCCCTCGCATTAATTAATTTAAAAAATCCTTGGCATTTATTAGCAACAGGATTTGGTAGCGGTTTGGCTCCAATTATTCCAGGAACAATGGGGACATTGGCTGCAATTCCATTGTATTTATTGATAGCTCAATTACCTTTTTATTTATTTGTGATTGTTGTTGTCGCCTCAGCTCTTATAGGCATCAAAATTTGTGATATCACTTCATCTGATATGAAAGTGCATGATCATGGCTCAATTGTTTGGGATGAGTTTGTTGGCTTATGGATAACAATGAGCATTGTTCCATTTTTAGATTTACCAGTAACCGATTGGAAATGGTTACTTACAGGGTTTGTTCTATTTCGATTTTTCGATATGGTTAAACCTTGGCCAATTGGATGGCTAGATAAAAAAGTTCATGGCGGCTTTGGCATTATGCTTGATGATATTGTCGCTGGATTTATGGCCCTAATTAGTCTCTGGTTAATTGGACAATATTCTGGTTGGTTATAAAAAAATGGTTAACATCAGAGCGAAAGCACGCTCTTTATTTCTGGTCGTAATTACATGCTTTAGTTATTCAAAAGCGGCTTGTGCTGATTCTGTTTTAGTCGGTTATTGGGGCTATAATGAATTTTTAGCTAAATACCCCGAAGAAAAAAAGTTAACCTCTTCATTCAAAGACATGGTTGAAATGGATCCTATTCCACTTGCTATTAAGCAAGATAAACCAGTTAAAATTTCATTTATATATCCTGGCGAACAAGCTTCTGATTATTGGAAGCGAAACTTAATTACTTTAGAATCTCGCTTAAAATCTCTAAATATTAAATATGAATTAACTCCCGTATCAACTCGCTTAAATGTTGATTTTAAAGAACAAAGCAGCTCTTTATATGATGCTATTGAGAAAAAGTACGATTACTTGATCTTTACTCTTAATACGACACGTCACCGTAAATTTATTGAGCATGTAATTCAAAGTCCTGATACTAAAATTATTGTTCAAAATATAACCACTCCAGTTAAGGCATGGCATGATAACCAGCCATTACTTTATGTTGGATTTGATCATGTGATAGGAACTAAGTTATTAGCTGATTATTATCAAGAAAAATTTCCAAATGGTGCTAAATATGGAATGCTTTACTTTTCTTATGGTTATTTAAGTACTGCTAGAGGTGATGTTTTTGTTCAATCTATGGATAATAATAAATACACATTAAGGTCTTCTTTTTATACTGAAGCAACAAAAGGCAGCGCTTACACGGCCACTAAAAATATTTTACAGCACAATTGCAATGTCGATTTTATTTATGCATCTTCAACAGATATTGCCTTAGGGGCACTTGATGCGATTAATCAAAATGCAAAGCATCGTCCTGTAATTAATGGTTGGGGCGGTGGTACGTTAGAATTAAATGCAATAAAAAATGGCACGTTGGATGTCACCGTCATGAGAATGAATGATGATACTGGCATTGCTATGGCAGAAGCGATTAAATTAGATCTTGAAGGTGAAAAAGTACCAACAGTATTTTCAGGAGACTTTGAGGTAATAACATCAGATACTCCCATTGATAAAATTGAAAAACTGGAGAAAAGAGCTTTTCGTTATTCAGGTGTGGATTTAGAACATGAGTAAAGGGAATATTTTAAAAAAAGCATCGTTAGCTGATCTTATCTTTCGTGCAATTTTTGTTATATTTTCTATATTGACGGTAGGTATTACTATTCATACTTATCAACTTAGCATTAATACTATAAATGAAGAAGTAAAAAGGAATTTACAACAAACATCTTCATTAATAACTAATTATTTTAATCATCGCTTAGCCATACTACAAATAAGACAAGATACAGATGCCGGAAGCTTAGGCCTTACCGAAAGTAATAATAAAGATCTTATTACTGGCCTTGAACATTATTTTTCAGGTATAGAAGCAAAATCTCCTGATAACTCGCCTGATTTTCGATTTATTGAAGTTGAAAATAAATTATATTGGGAGGATGGTAATAATTTATTTTTAGGCATGACAGATGACTGCCTTCAAGGAGTGATAGAAAAAAACATTCATATAAATACCTGGTATTATATGTCAATTGATAATTCTGAACCTCAAGCTCATCTTCTTATTCGGAAAACGCCAGTCGTATCTTCTTTTACGGGTAAGGTTAGAGGGTATTTATATAATGCTGAAATGTTAAATAATAACATTTCTTTTGCTCATGATATAAAGGCAGTTAGTAATAGCCAAGACGTATTTATTTTAAGTAATAAGAACATAATAGCATCTAGCATTAAAAAAGACTCTGAAGAATATAGGAATGTTGAACAGCTAATTTCTGAATCTAAAGTAAACTTACCTAATTCAAAATTAAGAGCCCCGAATAAAATATTGAATTTTACCTATGTTGACATTAAATCATTGAATGGTTCTTTATCAATACTATCATTGAATAATAAGAATAATATTGAACAGCTAGAACAGCGATTTATTTATAGTGTAGTCCTCTCTTTCTTTGCTCTTATTGCGATGGCAATTTTAATTCGAGGGTTATTTGAACATAAAATACTTTTAGCATTAAATACATTATTAAATTATACCAACAATGCATCTAAGAAAGATGTGAATATTCATTATTTAGGTAGTGGAATTTTAGAGTTTGACCATATAGGAAAACAGTTAGAGAGAACCTTTGCCGAATTAATTCAAGCTAAAGATGAGAGCTATAGGGCTCAAGCCGCTGCTGAAAAATTAACACAGGTTAAATCAGACTTTTTAGCAAGAATGAGTCATGAAATACGAACGCCACTTAATGGTATTTTAGGTATCTCTAGTTTATTAAAACAAACTACTTTAACGAATGAACAAAAGAAACAAATAACAATATTACATCAGGGTGGAGAACATCTCCTTGCTGTATTAAATGATGTATTAGATTTTTCTCAAATAGAGCAAGATAAACTCAATATTAACTATGAACCTTTTATATTAAATGAAGTGTTAGAAACGATTAAAGCAATGTATAGCCCTCTTTGTAAAGAAAAAGGAATTACCTTTATCATTGATAACCAAATTTGCCATGAAAAATGGATTAATTCAGATCAGGTTAGGATAACTCAAATTCTTTTTAATTTATTAAGTAATGCAGTTAAGTTTACACAAGTTGGCTATGTGAAGTTAAGTTTAAGTTTAAGTGAGAAAGGTGATGAATCAATATTATGTTTTAATATTGAGGATACAGGGTTAGGTATTTATGTTGATGAACAAGCCCGTATGTTTGAACCTTTTATACAAGCTGAATCTACTGAGATAAGGAGCGTCGGCGGCAGTGGATTAGGTTTAGCTATTGTAAAACAATTATTAGAGTTACTTCATGGAAATATCCATGTTGAAAGTGAGTTGGGCGTCGGTTCTTTATTTAAGGTTGAAATTCCAATATTATCTATTAAAGATAATGTAATTGTTGAGAATGATAAAATTAATATTGAATCTCAATTGCCAATTAACTTAAATGTATTGCTGATTGAAGATAACAAGTCTAACGCGTATATTGCGAAAGCTTACTGCCAAAAATATAATTTAAAGGTTGAATGGGAAGAATCAGCGAAAGCAGGAATAAGAAAACTACAAGAGCAATCGTTTGATCTCATTTTAATGGATAACCAAATGCCTGAAATGAGTGGTATTGAAGCAACTAAGTACATTAGAAAAGAATTAAAGTTGATGATCCCAATATATGCCTATACTGCTGATGTATTAAAAGAAGCAAGTGATGAGTTTTTATTAGCAGGGGCAGATTACATTATTACAAAACCAATTAAAGAGAAATCAATTTTAGATGCGTTAGTGTACTATAAATCAAATAACCATTCTAAAATTTTATTTTAGCGTAGGGTTAACTGCGCTTAATTCGAACTACTTTCATTACTTCTATATCAAATCCAGCGATTTTTTCTATAACTGGGTAATACGTTATATTCACTTTTGTATTCTTCAGTGTTTTATAAGATGAAGTTCTATTAAATTTGAATGGAGCATTACAGTTTTCAATCATAATGGTATGCTGTATCCAATCACCAGTATCTCGTTGCGTATGAGACGTTACTTTTACCTCGGCGCTATGAGTGAGTTGTTGATGTTTATTCAGCATTTTATCTACGTCTGATTTCATTACTATTACCATGTAAAGGGTGCATTACTGTGTGCCATAGTGAGAGATAAAAGGATGTTAGTCAATCAAACAAGGAGTTTATCATGTCTAAGAAAGTGTATTGCATTGCCCAGTTTTTACCAAAAGAAGGCAAATTGGATGCATTGTTTTCTGTATTACAGAGCTTAGAGCCTAATACCATGCGTGAAGATGGTTGCTTACAATATACAGTAACTCGCCAGTTACAAAGTCCATTTGCTGAAGGCCAGAGCTTTCCTATTGCATTCAATGAGATTTGGTCTGATAACGTAGCGTTTGAAGCACATTGTCAGCGTGAAGAAATTAAGCAATTTTTCGAGCAGCAATGTATGGCAGAAGATGGGTTAGTGGATAAATGGAATGTGTGTATTTATACCGATGAACCGAGTAATTTTGATGCGCCGAAATTAGGTTAAATTTTACAATCATTGCATACAAAAAATGCCACAGAGTTGTGGCATTTTTATAAGGTGCGATTAATTATAAGTCTAAATAATCTCTGATTTGTTTTTCGATACCTTTTGCATCTAAGCCTAATTCTGCATGCATTTCTTCTTGCGTACCTTGGTCAATGAACTCATCTGGTAACCCAAGTTGTAATACCGGTTTAATGAGGCGATGTTTCATTAAGAATTCAATGACACCAGAACCCGCGCCTCCAGAAATTGCATTTTCTTCAATGGTAACGAGAACATCATGGCTGGTTACTAATTCACAAAGCAATGCTTCATCTAGTGGTTTAGCAAAGCGCATGTCTGCAACGGTAGCATCTAATTTTTCAGCTGCTTCTAAACTATTGTTTAAGAAGGTACCAAAGTTTAGAATAGCAACACGCTCGCCTTTTTCCGTTATTTTCGTTTCACGAACTAGACGTCCTTTACCTATTTCCAATGCTTGCATGTCATTATTTACATCAACACCCGTTGCACTGCCTCTTGGGTAGCGAACAGCACTTGGACCTGTATGTTTGTGGCCGGTATAAAGCATTTGACGACATTCATTTTCGTCACTTGGTGTCATGATAACCATATTAGGAATGCAGCGCATAAAGCTGATATCAAATGCGCCTTGATGGGTTTGACCATCAGCACCAACTAGACCAGCACGGTCAATAGCAAACATGACGGGCAAATTCATAATAGCAACGTCATGGATAAGTTGATCATACCCTCGTTGTAAGAAAGTAGAGTAAATAGCAACGATTGGATTGTAGCCAGCAATCGCCATCCCACTAGCTAAGGTTACAGCGTGCTGCTCTGCAATCGCGGCATCAAAATATTGGCTTGGAAATTCTTTAGAAAAACGAACCATACCAGAACCTTCACGCATAGCTGGTGTGATTGCCATTAATTTGTCATCGACTTTTGCCATATCGCAAAGGAAATCCCCAAAGATATTAGAGAATGTTGGCTTTCCTCCTGATGATTTTGGTAAAGAATTATTACTTGGGTCGAATTTTGGCACACCATGGTAGCTGATAGGATCTTTTTCAGCGGGCTCGTAGCCTTTCCCTTTTTTAGTCATGATATGTAAAAACTGCGGTCCCTTAAGATTACGCATGTTTTTCAGTGTACGAACTAATTCATTCACATCATGGCCATCGACAGGGCCAATATAATTAAAGCCTAGCTCTTCAAACATCGTTCCAGGAATAACCATTCCTTTGATATGTTCTTCAGTACGCTTAAGTAATTCTTTAATCGTAGGGGTACCAGAGAGTACTTTTTTACCACCTTCACGAATCGAAGTGTAGAAGCTTCCAGATAATACGCGAGCTAATTGATTATTAAGCGCCCCAACGTTTTCTGAAATAGACATCTCATTGTCATTTAAGACGACTAACATATCTGGGTGAATATCACCGGCATGGTTCAACGCTTCAAAAGCCATTCCTGCCGTGATTGCCCCATCACCGATAACACTAACAACTTTACGGTTTGCTTGTTCTTTTTCAGCACAGATAGCCAAACCTAAAGCAGCACTGATAGACGTTGATGAATGACCTACCGATAATACGTCATATTCACTTTCATCACGCCATGGGAATGGGTGTAATCCACCTTTTTGTCGAATGGTTGCTAATTGCTCACGTCGACCAGTTAGGATCTTATGAGGGTAAGCTTGATGACCCACATCCCAGATCAATTGATCAAATGGCGTGTTATAGACGTAATGTAAGGCTACCGTTAATTCAACGACACCAAGACCAGAAGCTAAGTGACCGCTAGATTTACTCACCGAATTTAAAAGATAAGTACGTAACTCATCACATAAAGTAGGTAGGCTCTCTTTTGGTAAAGATCGTAATTCATCAGGCGTATTTGCCAAAGCCAGAATCGGGTATTTTGAAATATCTAGAGACATAGTATTAGCGCTTATCTGTTTTAGTTTTTACGCTCAATGACGTATTGGGCGAACGCTTGCATTGCATCCGTATTATAAGGGATATCATTCAACGCATTAATAGCTGTTTGGTATAACTGCTCTGCTTTATGTTTTGCACCGTCAAGGCCAAGTAAAGCTGGGTAGGTACTCTTCTCTAATTCTAGATCAGAACCTTGTGGTTTTCCGAGTGTTTCTGTATCGCTAATGATATCTAAAATATCATCTTGAACTTGAAAGGCTAAGCCAATTGCATCGGCGTATTTTTCAAGTTGAGGAAGAATTGCTTTGCCTTTTTCACCTGCGCATAATGCACCCAGCTGAATGGCACTTTTCATTAATGCCCCTGTTTTATGAGCATGTATTTGTTCTAAAGCGGCAAGGTTTACTAATTTACCTTCCGCTTGTAGGTCAAGAGATTGCCCCATGCACATTCCAGATGCACCGGATGCTTTTGATAACACTCTGATCATATCTATTCGTGATGATTCAGCCTCTGCCGAAAAAAAGCCGTTTGCCAAAATTTCAAAGGCTAAGGTTTGCAATGCATCACCCGCAAGAATAGCGGTCGCTTCGTCAAATTTAATATGACAAGTCGCATGGCCACGGCGTAAATTATCATTATCCATAGCGGGTAAATCATCATGGATTAAGGAATAAGAATGAATACATTCTACGGCCGCTGCTGCATCATCAGAGTGCTCTGCGCTAACGCCTAGCATATTTGCTGTAATGTAGACAAGATAAGGTCGTGCGCGCTTACCCCCTAATAACAATGCGTATTTCATTGCTTCAGTAAGAGGCTGTTGCTGTATTTCTATTTTTTCAAGCCATTGATGCAAGTGCTCAATATTACGTTGCTGAAAAATAGGTAATTGGTGTTTAAGTGAATCAGTCATTATCAGTATCAAAAGGCGTTAATTCAGCATTATCATCAGCTTGTAAAAGTATATCGACACGTTGTTCAGCATCGGTTAGTTTTTCTTGCCCAGCTCTTGCTAATGCGATGCCACGCTCAAATTTCTTTAATGCATCTTCAAGAGGCAAGTCGCCACTTTCTAATTGATTTACGACAGAATCTAATTCTTCTATTGCCGCTTCAAATGATAAATTTTCCGGTTTTTTTACAGCCATAATGATTCACTCTTAAAATGATCCAAGAAAGGTAACTCAGAGAGCTTAAAGGGTCAATTGAACTGGTGATAAAGTGATACATAAAAGTAAAATTTAACGAATAGGGGTTATTTTTCAAACAATATAGCAATGAAGTAATCTTTTTTGATAAAAAAATTAAACCATTCATTTCTTTGGTCGATAAGAAAGAAGCGGCAAAAAAATGATGATATTTATGGCTTAATTTTTGCTTAGCTAATTATAGATAAACACAAGTAGCAAGATAGGGGAACGCTCTGTGGATTTAGCAACGTTAATAGGCTTAGTTGGTAGTTTTGCATTTATTATTATGGCAATGGTACTGGCAGGTGGTTTAGCCATTTTTATGGACACAACATCGGTTCTTATCGTATTTGGCGGTTCTATCTTTGTGGTACTAATGAAATTTACGGTGGGCCAATTTTTTGGCGCAGGTAAGATCGCCGTTAAAGCATTTATATTTAAAACAGATGAACCTGTTGATTTAATAGTCACTATTGTTGAAATGGCAGATGCTGCGCGTAAAGGCGGTTTTCTGGCATTGGAAGAAAAAGAGATCAGCAATTCATTTATGCAAAAAGGCATCGATTTATTAGTTGATGGTCATGACGCAGAAGTGGTTAAGGCCACATTACAAAAAGACATTGCATTAACTAATGAGCGTCACGAAAAAGGGGTTGGTGTATTTACCGCTTTTGGTGATGTAGCTCCTGCAATGGGTATGATTGGTACCCTTATCGGTCTAGTGGGGATGTTGTCTAACATGGATGACCCTAAATCGATTGGTCCAGCAATGGCGGTTGCACTACTAACTACATTATATGGTTCTGTTATCTCAAATATGATTGCATTCCCTATTGCACATAAATTGGAATTACGTAAAGAACAAGAAAAATTAAATCGCCGTTTGATTCTTGATGGTATTTTAGCTATTCAAGATGGTCAGAATCCACGAGTTATTGATAGTTATTTACGTAACTACTTAAACGAGAAAAAACGCGTTGTTGATACTGGCGAAGAATAGACTAGGAGCTCATGATGGAAGATGAAGATAAGTGTAAATGTCCTCCTGGTTCCCCTATATGGATGGCAACATTTGCTGACTTAGCAACACTATTAATGTGTTTCTTCGTATTATTACTTTCTTTCTCTGAAATGGACGTATTGAAATTTAAGCAAATTGCGGGTTCGATGAAATTTGCGTTTGGTGTTCAGAATGTTCTTGAAGTAAAGGATATTCCAAAAGGAACGAGTGTTATTGCACAAGAGTTTCGCCCGGGTCGCCCTGAGCCAACACCAATTGAAGTGATTATGCAGCAAACGATAGATATTCCTCAGAAAACATTAGATTTTCATGATGGAGAGTCAGATCGTGCTGGAGGTACTAAGCGTGAATCAGGAAAGCAAACCGGGGGAGAATCATCTTCTACGTCTACGCAAACTAACTCACAAAGCGAATCTGAATCGCAAAGCCAGAGTCAGTCACAGCAAGAATTAGAAGAAATCATTAAGAAAGCGCTAGAGCGTGAGATTGATGATGGAGCGCTAGAAGTTGAAAACTTAGGGCAACAATTAGTGATTCGAATTCGTGAAAAAGGCGCTTTCCCTGCGGGGTCGGCTTTCTTGCAACCTAAATTTCGACCATTAATACGTCAAATCGGAGAGTTAGTAAAAGATGTTCCTGGGATTATTCGAGTTTCAGGACATACTGATAATCAGCCAATAGAATCAGAGTTATATCGCTCTAATTGGGATTTGTCCGCTCAACGAGCAGTCTCTGTTGCCCATGAAATGATCCGAGTAAAAGGGTTTGATAGTGAGCGTTTAAGAGTACGAGGAATGGCATCAACAGAGCCATTAGTACCGAATAAATCGGCAGCGCAGCGTGCACGTAACCGTCGTGTTGAAATCAGTATTATGCAAGGTAAGCCTCATGAAAGTGATGAAGTACCAAGCGGCCAGTAATTACGTGCTTATAAATAGATAATGCAGAAAGGCGAGTTGAATTAGCAACTCGCCTTTTTTTTCGGTATAATCTTGCGCCTTAGATTAGGGCTCAGCCAATCTAATCTTATTATATTTATTTGATCGTTACTCCACATCAGTGAAGCCTATATATGAAGTTTATCGTTAAGCCACACCCAGAAGTTTTTGTTAAAAGTGATTCAGTACGTAAGCGTTTTATTCGTATTCTTGAAACGAATTTACGCAGTATCATTAAACGCGATACAAAAGGCGTTGAAGTGATTAACCGTCGTGATTACATTGAAGTTTCAGGTCTTGACGGCACATACCGTAATGAAGTGCTTACGGCAGTAACTCATACTCCAGGTATTCACCATGTATTAGAAGTTAAGCAAACTGAATTTACAGATATGCATAACATCTATGAACAATGTTTAGAAATGAACCGTGAGATCATTGAAGGAAAAACCTTCTGTGTTCGTGTGAAGCGTCGCGGTACTCATCCATTTACCTCAATTGAGTTAGAGCGTTACGTGGGTGGCGGCTTAAACCAAGCGGTTGAGTCTGCAAAAGTTCGATTAAAAAATCCTGACGTCACTGTTAAGTTTGAAGTCGAAAACGAAAAGCTAAACTTAGTGATTGCTCGTCATAAAGGTCTTGGTGGTTTCCCTCTTGGTACTCAAGAAGATGTATTAAGCCTTATCTCTGGCGGCTTTGATTCAGGCGTATCAAGTTACCTACATATCAAACGTGGTTCAAAAGTACATTACTTGTTCTTCAACCTAGGTGGCCCAGCTCACGAAATTGGTGTTAAACAAGTTTCTCATTTCTTATGGAAGAAATACGGTTCATCTGCAAAAGTAAAATTCATCGCAGTTGATTTTGAACCTGTGGTTGCTGAGATCCTTGAAAAAGTAGACGACGGCCAGATGGGTGTTGTCCTGAAACGTATGTTTATGCGAGCAGGAGGCATGGTTGCAGAGAAATTAGGTATCCAAGGTTTGGCTACTGGTGAGGCGCTAGGTCAAGTATCAAGCCAAACACTAACGAATTTACGCCATATTGATAATGTAACCGATACATTGATCCTTCGTCCGCTAATTAACTGGGATAAAGAAGATATCATTAATGTTGCTCGTGAAATTGGAACAGAGGATTTTGCTAAAACAATGCCTGAGTATTGTGGTGTGATTTCTAAAAAACCAACGATCAAAGCTGAAAAATTAAAATTAGAGAAAGAAGAAGCTAAATTTGATTTCTCTATTCTTGACCAAGTAATCTACGATGCTCGTGTAATGGATATTCGAGCGATTGAAACAGAAAGCCAAGAGCAAGCACCAGAAGTTGAAATGGTTTCTGAGTTAGGCTCTGATGTTGTCGTTCTTGATATTCGTAGCTCTGAAGAAGAAGATGCGAACCCATTAGAGATTGAGGGTGTAGAAGTTAAGCATTTGCCTTTCTTTAAGATAGCGACTCAATTTGGTGATTTAGACCAATCAAAAGAATATTTATTATACTGTGAACGCGGTGTAATGAGCCGTCTTCAAGCATTATTGCTAATCGACAATGGCTATAAGAATGTAAAAGTATACCGTCCATAGATTACGGTCTCTTTATTCATTAAGTGATTCCTAAAGGGAGCTGATTATTCAGTTCCCTTTTTTATTGTTGTATTTTTTATTTTGAATTGCTGGGTAATGAAATCAATAAAAACTCTTAAACGATTGGGCATGTGTTTACTTTTTATAAACTGGATCATGACATCGCCATGATAGCTTCCCTTAAGCTTCCACTCTGGCAATACTTCGATTAATTCCCCTTTTTTGATTTTGTTATCTACAACAAAATTAGGAAAAACCCCAATGCCAAAATGATGCATAACGGCATCAAGTCGCATTTCTGTGTGGTTGACAATAAATCGGCCATTTACATTGATAGTAAATGACTCGGAGCCCTGCTGTAGTGTCCATTCATTATCATGAAGGTTTTCTCCAAGATACAAGCATTCATGATTGGCTAGTTGTTTCGGATGAGTTAGCTTTCCTTTTTTTGTTATGTACTCTGGAGTGGCGCAAAGAGTGAGATCTACCGTGTCGATTACTTTTGCGACGAGATGTTCTTGTGGTTGGTTGGTTAACTTGAAAATCAAATCAAGGTTGTCATGGAGAGGATCGCAAGATTGATCCGTTACTTTTATTTGAAGCTTTATATTTGGATAACGGTCGACAAAATCAATCAATATTGGCTGTAAAACCTGCTTACCAAAGGCCTTCGGGGTTGCAATTCTTAGTATGCCTTCAATTTTAGTATTGTTGCTATCTGAAGCATGAATCGCCTCTTGTGCGTTCTCAATGATGTTTTTGCAATAATTGTATGTTTCTTTTCCCGCAATTGTCAGAGTTTGTTTCCGTGTGGTTCTTTCTAACAACTTAATATTTAACGCATTCTCAAGTCGAGAGATCTGACGGCTTACCCCTGATGGAGTCATATCAAGAGTGACTGCGGCTTTAGTGAAGCTTTCGGATTCGACAACTGTCACAAAGGCAGCCATATCAGGTAATAACGCTATAAGTTTATTTATGTCCATCAGTCACAAAAGATTTGATTTAAGAGGGGATTATTTAACCTATCAGTTTCCAGTATGTTAGTGCAAATAAGGATGTGGGTTATGTTATCTCGCAAGAAAAAAGAGAGTGTCTATGGAAGGCAATGTAATAAGAGAATCATGGATGAACGTGAATCGATATTTACCAACGGCGATGTTATTACTTGTCGCTATTTTTTGGGGAACAAGTTATGGCATTGGAAAAGAAGCATTGTTGTTCACTACTGTCGTTGTCTTTTTAGTCATTCGATTTTTAATGACAACGCTAGTGTTATTGCCCATTGTTATTTATCAAAGAAATTATAGGAATTGGACATCTGTACTCCCTACAGGTGTTGTTTTGTTTTTGATTTTTGTATGTGAGACTTACGGTATTAAAAATACAACGGCGTCTAATGCGGCATTTCTTATCAGTTTGTTTGTTGTCTTTACGCCGGTTATAGAGTGGGTGGTAAATAAAAAAAAGCCGAGTAACCAGCTATTTTTATTGTCTTTTATTTCTATTGCTGGGGTTTTTCTATTAACGAACAATAATATAAATCAACTAAAAATGAACATTGGTGATGCTCTTATGTTGATGGCTGCTTTGTTAAGAGGGGCTATGGTTGTTTATACTAAAAAGATAATGGTTGATAAGGAGGTGGATCCAATATTAATTACTATGGTTCAAGCGAGTGTTGTGTCTGTTCTCTCTATCATTTTACTTTTTTCGATTAATGGTACTGAATTTATTCAGTTGATACCGGTAGAGCCGTCTTTTTGGTTTCTGATAATGTATCTTGTTTTATTTTGTACTGTGTTTGCATTTTATGCTCAAAATTACAGTGTTCAGAAAATGTCACCGACTAGAGTCTCTATCTTAATGGGAAGTGAGCCTATATTTGGTGCTCTGTTTGCTTTTTTATGGTTGAGTGAAAGCTTTTCCATGCTTCAAATGGCAGGGGCGACTCTTATTCTTATCGTTACGTTTATGGTGACCAAAAATAAAACATAGCGCCTGATTATTATCCGCGCTATGTTCTTTTCTTTAACGTCTAAATTTTATGATAATTTAATGTAGGGAGAGTCCCCAGCTCTGTTGCTAATTGAGCGGTCAGTTCTTTTCCACCAAATTGTGTCACTATTTCCATAGCAAATTCGAGAGCAGAGCCTGGGCCTTGACTTGTAATTAGGTTATTTAGCACATCGGTAAATACCCGTTTAACTCGGCGATTTTGTTCTGGAATATGGTGCATTAGTGCAGGGTAACAGGTCATTAAAGCGGCAGGGTAGATGTTATGATGTTGGAGTACAATAGCAGGTGCCGCGCAAATTGCTGCAACCCATTTACCATCGTCTTTTTGTTGCTTTAGTAGCTCAATTAATAATGTGCTATCGCGGAAGTTTTCAGAACCTTTTAACCCACCAGGAAGCACGATACAGTTAAATTCCTCATCCGCCACATCGACTAATTTTACGTCAGCAGTTAGCATAACTCGCTGTGCAGCTTTCATTGTTAAAGAGCCATCAAATGCGGTGCTAGCAATCGTAACATCAAATTTAGCGCGCTCTAGGATATCTATCACGGTAATCGCTTCTAGCTCTTCTGTTCCAGGAGCTAGGCAAACTAGAATTTTAGTAGTCATAGTGTGTTCTCTTCTAATTGTTTTATTTGATTATATAACGTTTGGTTAAGTGGTGTTGATATACCGTGCAGTTTCGCTTTTTGTAATAGATAACCAGTAATATAATCTATTTCAGTTTTTCGCTGATAAAAGCAATCACGGTTCATTGAAGAGTAGTTTTTAGAGGTCGCTGATATTACTTGGTTCACTGTTGAAACTAGTTCTGTTTCCGCCCACTCGACATTTTCTTGTTGTAAAACTTGTTGTACTTCACTGCAAATACGAATGACTTCTTGATGAATGTCAGAGTGAGTTAAGTGTCCATTTTGACATTGATGAATTGCAGTTAGAGGGTTAATCGCACAATTAATGGCAAGTTTTTTCCATAGTGCTATTTTAATCTCAGGGTTCCATTCTATGCTTGGTAGGCTATGAGTAAGTACCTCTTGGATAAATTGGCATTGATTACCCAATGAGTTAAATGGACCAATGACAGTATGACCAAAGCCTGTATGTTTTACGGTGTGAGTGTTCTCTTTTAATGCACCATGTGTGGTAGTGGCTTGTAATACTGGATGGTGATTAATGTGCTCTTTTATTGCATCAATCGCCCCCATGCCATTATGCATAAAGAGCAATATAGTTTCTTGTGATAATAATGGAAGTAAAGGGAGTAGTGCGTTTTCTACTTGCCATGCTTTAACGGTAATAAAAAGCAGATCACAATGAGAGAGTGATTCTTTGTCGTTACAGGAAAAAGAGTGCGATGAGTTTTCTTCTGCATTTAAAGAAAGAGAAAGTTCAGAAGGCGTTGAGTTTCTTGTCCATAACGAGACACTGTGTCCTGCCTTTTGAAGATAGCATGCCCATAAGGAGCCTACTGCGCCAGGACCAAGAATAGTGATATTCACAGGTAAATCCAGAAAGAAGAAATAATGAGAGAAGTGTAATAGGTTTGCTAGAAAAAACAAAGGCGCTCATGATGAGCGCCTTAGTAAAATTGAGATTCTAAATTAGATTAGAATTTGTAAGTAACACTTAGGTAGTGACTCACGCCTGATGATTCCCAATCGCCACCAAAGCCAGTAGCTGCACCATCTTCTAAGCCGTAGATGTCTTGGTAAGCTTTTAGACCGTAACCAACAGCAAACTGGTTTGAATGCCAGTAGATACCATTAAACATAGCGCCACCATTGCTCTTTGTACCAGCTTCACTATCATCCATACCTAATTGGTAATCAATGTAACCTTGGTAAGAAATGAATGAACCATTATCGAAGAAGTAGAATGGTTTGAACCAGTTAGCCGATACTTGGTAGCCGTTCCAATCTTTAGAGTTTAAATCATAAAGACCGTAGAAGTTAAGACCAACTTTGCCTAACCAAGGAACCATGATATCAGAGCCTAAACCCCAGAAAGAGTTGTTCACGCCGCCGTTGTTGCCGCCCCAGTTAAATAGCGTAGCAACATACAGTTCTTGAATTGGTCCCATTGATAAATCTTTACCAGTCAGTCCATCTAAAGACATACGTGGTGCAAATTTCATGAACATTTTATCATCTGCTGTAGATTTATCTGTGTCATCTTGGTTTGCTAGGTTAAATACATCAACGTAGCCATAAAGATCAAAAATGCCAGAGCGACCGCCAAATTCCATTTCTAAATAGTCATGTGTATTTTCTGCAGCAGTGCTTGAAGCTGGTTTCTCATCGATTGAATACATGTAGTTAAACTGCATGAATTTGAAATCATTCTTATGAGTATCGCCATCTGTGTAATCAGCCGCGAAAGTAGGAGCAGAAAGAGTAGCAAGAACAGATAGAGCTAAAAGGGATTTGCGCATAATGACATCTCTATAGTTATGTATTACTAAAATAAGTAGCGAGTAGTTTAGTACTGCCTTTAAGTTGTGCTCATATTATAGATAAAGTTCACTTTTTTAAATGCAACTTATGTAATCATGTTGTTATATATAGATCTTGATCCTGTTTATAAAATAATTTTTGAAAATTAAGTGATCTGTATCACCTAATTTGCAAGCCCATGACAAAAAAGTGTGAGCGAAAACGATAACGCCCTCAAAGTGTGAGGGCGTTGATTGTAGAATTGTTATGGATTTTGAAAGCTTAAGAACCTTGAGACTTAGCCAACAGTGCTTTGAAATGCCCTTTAAGCATAAGTAACATGATCAAACTTGGGATCACCATCACTGCAGTCAATATAAAGAATAATGGCCAGCTATTTAAATAGTCAACTAATTCTCCACTGAAGGAAGCCAAGGTGGTTCGTCCTAAATTACCTAATGAAGCAAGTAATGCATATTGGGTGGCTGAGAACGCTTCACCTGTTAATATCGTCAAGAAAGAGACAAAGGCAACAGTAGAGAATGCCGTTGTAAAATTATCGACAAAAATAGTGGCTAAGAATAAATGTTCATTAGGGCCAACATTAGCGATTAAAGCAAACATTAGATTACTTGCTGCCATCGCTATACCACCGATCATTAGACCCTTGATAATACCAAAACGAACATTGATTAAACTGCCTAAGAGAGTAAAGAAGACCGTTGCTCCCCAACCGATGAGTTTTGAGTAATAACCAATTTGTTCATTACTAAAACCAATTTCTTTATAGAACGTGATAGACATTCTGCCCAAGAAGGCTTCACCAATTTTAAATAAGAAAACAAACAACAATAGAGTACAGGCTGTTTTCACGCCATTGCGATTAAAGAAATCATAAAAAGGTTCAATAATCGTTACGGTAAACCAAGCAGCGGTTTTTGAGCCTACAACTTTATTGTGTCTAGCTTCTGCTTCATGTTGGAGTTCATCTCGTTTCGTTTTGGGTTCCCCAACCAATAAAGTGAAAACCATAAGTAAGGCAACAATCCCCGCCATACCATAATAAACACTATTCCAACCAATACTGTCAGCATTCACAAATGCTAGGTATCCGGGAAGAGAATAGCCAGTCCACCAACCTATAACGGCCATGGCTGATGCTTGTGGCATTTTACTTGATTCTGATTTAGGAAAAGTATCAATTCGAAATGCATCGATAGCGATGTCTTGTGTTGATGATGCGGTCGCAATTGCAAGAGCGAACATAGACGTTAAGGCTAGATTATTTGCTGGGTCTAAGCCTGCAATTTGTAAGGTACAAACGAAAACAATAGCCTGACATAGAAAAATCCAACTACGTCGCTGACCCAATTTATTTCCTAAAAAGGGTAATTTGACACGGTCAACAAGTGGAGCCCACATGAAGTTGATAGCGTAAACAGCAAAAACAGAGCCAAAGTAACCAATAGCAGCACGAGTTAACCCTGCATCTTTAAGCCAACCAGACATGTTTGATCCGATCAAAACCCATGGAAAACCACTCGAACAGCCAAGCATGAAAACCCAAAGCAGACGTTTATCCATGTAGCTTTTAATGGCTGTTTTCCATTGCATGGAATGAGACATGAAACGCTCCTTGTTATGAAAAGAGATAGAAAAAGCAAAGCAGCCCGAAAGCTGCTCTGTAATTTGTTTATTTTACCGTGATTATTTAATCAATGTTGCTTTAGTTATGATTATCGGCTCAATAGGTATATCACGCATCCCATTCGGGAGTGCTTTTGTTTTCTTGGTTGCCATGTTTTGAATAACATCAAAACCTTGAGTCACTTTCCCAAAAACAGCATAACCAGGTGGACGTTGGCTTGCATTTAAGAAACCGTTGTCATTAAGATTGATGTAAAACTGGCGAGTTGCTGAATCAGGATTATTGGTACGAGCCATAGCAATCGTTGCTACATCATTACCTAAACCATTATTGCCTTCGTTTTTTATTGGGCCATAATTTGATTTTTTCAGCATATCTTTATCAAAACCACCACCTTGAGCCATAAAGCCTGGGATAACACGGTGGAATTGAGTGCCAACATAGCTGCCATCTTCAACATAACGAATAAAGTTTGCGACTGAGATAGGGGCTTTTTCTGAATTAAGTTCAACCGTGAAATTACCTAATGTAGTTTCAAATTTTACCGATTCAGCAAGAGTTGCTTGTGTAAATCCAAGTGCAGCAACGAGTAAAGCTGTTTTAGACATCCATTTCATGATTAGAAGTTACCTTTAATGTAAGTTTGTAGTTCTTCATCTACAGCAATTTTATCTAATACGGCATTTAAAAGGTCGTTAAGTACAGTTTCGACATCTTGATTGTCTACACTCATTGAGCCTGTTTTGTCTGAAACGCCACTGTAGGTTTTTACAAATTTCCCTTTTGGTGTCTCTGCGGTGATTTGCAGCTTAACTTGTGTTTTTATTTCATTGCTCATTAGTGAATGTTGAACGCTAGCCAATGCTTCAATAACATCCAAACGTAGCGTGTTATCACTATCTACAGTAATGACAAAACCTTGCGTTTTTAACTGGGTTGCCAATGCGTCTTCAAGTGTTACGCGTAAATTTTGTTTTGCATGAATAGGTTGTACATTTTGACGTCCGTTATCGATAACAGCAACGTATTGTGCAGTGCGTAAATCACTGCTGTCTAATGTTAACTTTATACCATCTACAATTTGGTGAGCATTGGTAGATGCAACAGGTCGAATATCCAATTGAGGATCGGAAGGGGCACTACATGCAGCTAAAAATAGAGCAGAAAGGGCGATAATGGCCTTTTTCATTGGGATATCCTTTTTATTTTGATTTCTCAGCTTTAACAGCTTCTAAAATAACGAATTTTGAATTACTAGCAATCGTGGTGACGTTTTCTTCACCAAATAAGCGACCTAATTTAGCATCATAATCAAGATGACGGTTTCCAATAACTAATAATTTCCCTTCTTTACATAAGATGTGCTTAGCATCACAGAACATTTGCCATGCAATATGATCGGTAATCGCTTGGCCTTGATGGAAAGGAGGGTTACATAGTACCAAGTAACTACTGTGCTTTTTAAAACCATCTAAGCAGTTATTTGCAATAAATTGAAATTGACGTTCTTTTCCTAAATTCACTTCTAAATTGCGTCGAGCAGATTCTACTGCCATGAAGCTTTCATCAACACAAGTTATACGTGCTTCAGGGTTTAACTGAGCTGCTTTTACACTTAATACCCCGTTTCCACAGCCTAAATCAATAATATGACGAAGCTCGGCATCTACCGGGATATGTTCTAGAAGAAAACGAGCGCCTTGGTCTAAACGTTCGCCAGAATAGACATTTGGGTAATTTAATAGGTCAATGTCTTCATTATCTACACTCCAACATACTGCTTCAGCAATAGTGTCAGGGTTACTTGCATTCGCATTTGAGAAAACTAAACGATGTTTTTTCCAAGCTAAAGAGGTTTTTGTTTCACCCAAGAAATCTTCAAATAATTCAAGAGTAGAACTGTGAATTTCTTTTGCTTTATTAACCGCAATAATCGGACACTCAGCTGTCATGGCTTGACGAAGTTGTTGAAGTTGCCATGCTAACATACGGTTGTTTTTTGGGATTTGCATCAATACCAGATCGAAACCTTGTGGCATCTCATCTGTTGATGTGATCAGTTGTACGCGATTACATTGGTTACGTTGTAGGTTTTTTAAAGTACCACGTTGAGAGACGAAAGAATCAGTCATCATTGTTACGTTGTGCTTTTCAGAGAACCAACAAGATAAAGCACCAAAATTATCATTTAAGATAAGAATGTTTTTTCCATCCTCTAGATTTAACTCTTCTATGTGGTTAATGATAAATTCATCACCAGCATCCCAAGCTTGTAATAATTCTTGAGCACGTTTTGGGTAACGTTGTAAATTTAAGCTTCGGTCAAACAAACATAATTCGGTTTTCATAATTTAGATCTTCAGTAGGGTACGCTTCTGGCTATTGTCGCAAATGGCGTATAAAGTGGAAACAGAAGAATTCAAATAAAGAAAGGAATTATATGATTCAGCATCAAATTGAGCATAAATTGCGCACTGAGCTATCACCATCGTACTTAAAAGTACTGAATGAGAGTTATATGCATAATGTGCCAGAAGGTTCAGAGAGCCACTTTAAAGTTATTGCGGTTAGTGATGGATTTGAAGGGAAGCGTTTATTAGCTCGTCATCGTACGATTAATAGTATCTTAGCTGATGAGTTAGCCAACCACATTCATGCGCTTGCTATCCATACTTATACGGAATCAGAGTGGCAGGCATTAGATACAGAGCTGGTTCCTCAATCACCAGATTGTATGGGAGGGTCGAAAAGTTAACAATGAAACGAGCATGTTTTATTTTTTAACATAAAATAAATATTTGTTACTTTCGATTGTTAAAATATAATCAATCATGGATTTCATTGCTACTAAAGGGGTATTTTTTAATTTTGAACAATAATTGTGCACTCGGTCTAAAATCCTTAAAGAATTTCAATGATTTTCAGCAGTAAAGAACAAAAAATTGTGGGAATCTGGCTATTGAACGTGGCATCTACACCATAAAAAATGCTAGAATCCTTCGCCTTAAAATAGCTTTTTCCGTCTTTATGTAAAAAGCATATTGCTAAAATGTTACCTCTCTGGTGGTTTGCCATCATAGAGTTGATCACATTAGTAATGTCGTGTCTTATATAGAATCCTTTTTCCCAATTAAATTAGTGCAAGTGCGTATGATTACAATAAAAAAGGGTTTGGATCTTCCTATTGCAGGAGTTCCAACTCAGGTGATTAATGATGGTAAAGCCATCAGCAAAGTCGCCTTGCTTGGCGAAGAGTACGTTGGTATGCGTCCTACGATGTATGTCCGCGTTGAAGATGTAGTAAAAAAAGGTCAAATTCTTTTTGCTGATAAAAAGAATCCTGGCGTTATTTTTACTGCTCCAGTAAGTGGTAAAGTTGTTGAAATTAACCGTGGTGCAAAGCGTGTACTTCAATCTGTAGTTATTGCAGTTGAAGGCGAAGAGCAGGTTACTTTTAATAGCTATGCAGCAAATCAGTTAGCTTCTCTTGACCGTGATACGGTTAAGCAACAGCTTATTGATTCTGGTGCATGGACTGCATTACGTACTCGTCCGTTCAGCAAGGTTCCAGCGATCGATTCTGAAACAAAGGCTATCTTTGTTACTGCTATGGATACTAATCCTTTAGCAGCTGATGCAGAAGTGATCATTAACCAACAAGAAGAAGCTTTTGTTGCAGGCTTAGATCTATTATCTGTTTTAACAGGTGAGAAGGTTTATGTATGTAAGAAAGGGGGTAGTTTACCTCGTTCTGCTCAAAAAAATGTTGAAGAACATGTATTTGATGGACCTCATCCAGCAGGATTAGCTGGTACACACATGCATTATTTGTATCCTGTGGATCTAAATAATGTGGCGTGGAGTATTGGCTACCAAGATGTAATTGCTTTTGGTCAACTTTTCTTAACGGGTGAAATTTACTCAGACAGAATCGTTTCTCTAGCTGGACCTGCTGTAAATAATCCTCGTTTAGTTCGTACTATTACTGGTGCTAGCTTACTTGAATTAACTGATAGCGAAGTTATGCCTGGTGAAGTACGAATCATTTCTGGTTCTGTATTAAATGGTACTCAAGCGTCTGGCCCACATGCCTACCTTGGTCGTTATCATCAGCAAGTAAGTGTACTTCGTGAAGGTCGTGAGAAAGAATTGTTTGGTTGGGCTGTCCCAGGTAAAAATAAATTCTCAGTTACTCGTTCTTTCTTGAGCCACCTATTCTCAGGTCAAGTGTTTAACATGACGACAACTACTAATGGTAGTGATCGTGCAATGGTGCCAATTGGTAGTTACGAACGTGTAATGCCATTAGATATGGAACCAACTATGTTATTACGTGACCTTTGTGCAGGTGATGTTGACAGTGCTGCTCGTTTAGGTGCGTTAGAGTTAGATGAAGATGATCTAGGTCTATGTACTTACGTATGCCCTGGTAAATATGAGTATGGTCCAATGCTTCGTGAGATCTTGGATACCATCGAGAAGGAAGGGTAATTGATGAGCCTTTTAAATTTATTTGAAAAAGTTGAACATCATTTTGAACCTGGCGGTAAATATGAGAAGTGGTTTGCTTTATATGAAGCAACTGCGACACTTTTTTATACGCCTGGTACGGTAACTAAAGGTGGTTCACATGTTCGCGATAGCGTTGATTTAAAACGTATCATGATCATGGTTTGGTTTGCAGTATTCCCAGCAATGTTCTGGGGGATGTACAACGCAGGTAACCAAGCAATTGTTGCTCTTGAGCACATGTATTCTGGCGCTGAACTAGCAGGTGTAATTTCTGGCAACTGGCATTACTGGTTGACTGAAATGCTTGGTGGTACGGTAAGTGCTGATGCAGGCTGGGGCAGTAGCATGCTACTGGGTGCTACTTACTTCTTACCTATCTACGCAACAGTGTTTCTTGTTGGTGGTTTCTGGGAAGTATTGTTCTGTATGGTGCGTAAGCATGAAGTAAACGAAGGTTTCTTTGTTACTTCTATTCTTTTCGCATTGATCGTTCCACCAACGCTTCCTTTATGGCAAGCAGCATTAGGTATTACCTTCGGTGTTGTTGTTGCTAAAGAGATCTTTGGCGGTACTGGTCGTAACTTCCTTAACCCAGCACTTGCGGGTCGTGCATTCTTATTCTTTGCATACCCAGCTCAAATTTCAGGTGATGCGGTTTGGACTGCTGCTGATGGCTTCTCTGGTGCAACAGCACTTAGCCAATGGGCACAAGGCGGTCAAGGTGGTCTAGTTAATACAGTAACTGGCAACACTATCTCTTGGATGGATGCATTCATTGGTAATATCCCAGGTTCAATTGGTGAGGTTTCGACTCTTGCTCTGATCCTTGGTGGCCTAATGATCGTTTATATGCGTATTGCATCTTGGCGTATTATTGCGGGTGTTATGATCGGTATGGTTGCAGCGTCAACGCTGTTTAATCTTATTGGTTCTGATACAAACGCAATGTTTAGCATGCCTTGGCATTGGCACCTAGTTCTTGGTGGTTTTGCGTTTGGTATGATCTTTATGGCGACAGACCCAGTATCGGCAACATTTACCAGTAAAGGTAAGTGGTGGTACGGTATTCTAATTGGTGCGATGGCTGTAATGATCCGTGTAGTTAACCCTGCATACCCAGAAGGTATGATGTTAGCTATTCTGTTTGCAAACTTATTTGCTCCACTGTTTGATAACCTTGTAGTTGAAGGTAACGTGAAACGGAGACTAAAACGCTATGGCAAGTAATAACGATAGCATTAAAAAGACTCTCGGTGTTGTTGTTGGTTTGAGCCTAGTATGTTCAATCATCGTATCAACTGCTGCAGTTGTTCTTAAACCTAAGCAACAAGCAAATGCTGTTCTAGATAAGCAAAGTAAAATTGTTGAAGTTGCTGGTGTGACTGGTACAGGAACTATTCCTGAGCTATTTGCCGCGAATATTGAACCTCGTCTTGTTGATTTTACAACGGGTGAATTCGTTGAAAAAAGCCTTACTGGTGATAGTGCTGCTACTTACGATCAACGTAAAGCAGCAAAAGATCCAAAACAATCTATCAAGCTAACTGCTGAACAAGATAAAGCGAAGATCATTCGTCGTGCTAACTTAGGTGTTGTTTACCTAGTTAAAAGCGGTGATACAGTATCTAAGGTTATCATTCCTGTTCATGGTACTGGCTTATGGTCAATGATGTATGCATTTGTTGCTGTTGAAACTGACGGTAACACTGTTGCGGGTATCACTTATTACGATCAAGCGGAAACTCCGGGACTTGGTGGTGAAGTTGAGAACCCAACGTGGCGTGCACAATTTGCAGGTAAGAAACTGTTTGATGCAGATCATAACCCTGCAATTAAGATTGTTAAAGGCGGTGCTCCAGCTGGTTCTGAGCACGGCGTAGATGGTCTTTCTGGTGCAACGCTAACTGCTAATGGTGTTCAACACACATTTGACTTCTGGTTAGGTAATGATGGCTTCGGTCCATTCCTTACTAAAGTTCGTAATGGAGAACTGAACTAATGGCTAATGCTAAAGAAATTAAAAAGAGCATTTTAGCGCCGGTGTTGGATAACAACCCAATCGCGCTTCAAGTTCTTGGTGTATGTTCAGCTCTAGCTGTAACTACTAAACTTGAAACGGCTTTTGTTATGACTTTAGCGGTAATGTTTGTTACTGCTTTATCTAACTTATTCGTTTCGCTAATTCGTAACCACATGCCAAACAGCGTTCGTATCATCGTACAGATGGCGATCATTGCTTCTTTGGTAATCGTTGTTGACCAAGTATTGAAAGCATATCTATATGATATTTCTAAACAGCTTTCAGTATTCGTTAGCTTGATCATTACAAACTGTATTGTAATGGGTCGTGCTGAAGCGTTCGCAATGAAGTCTGCTCCACTTCCATCTTTTATTGATGGTATTGGTAACGGTCTTGGTTACGGTTTTGTATTGATGACAGTTGCATTTTTCCGTGAGCTTTTAGGCTCAGGTAAACTGTTTGGTGTTGAAGTTCTTCCACTTGTTTCTAACGGTGGTTGGTACCAACCAAATGGTATGATGCTTCTAGCGCCATCTGCATTCTTCTTAATTGGTTTCATGATTTGGGCTATCCGTATCATTAAACCTGCACAAGTAGAAGCGAAGGAGTAAGGTCGAAATGGAACATTATATTAGTTTACTTGTTAAATCGATCTTCATCGAAAACATGGCGCTTTCATTCTTCCTAGGTATGTGTACTTTCTTAGCCGTGTCTAAGAAAGTAAAAACATCGTTTGGTCTGGGTGTTGCTGTAGTTGTTGTTCTAACAATTGCGGTACCTGTGAACAACCTTGTTTACACTTACCTATTGAAAGAAAATGCGATTGTTGCTGGTGTTGATTTAACATTCCTTAGCTTCATTACCTTTATTGGTGTTATCGCGGCACTTGTACAAATTTTAGAAATGATCTTAGACCGTTTCTTCCCACCTTTGTACAATGCGTTAGGTATCTTCCTTCCGTTAATCACAGTTAACTGTGCTATTTTCGGTGGTGTATCTTTCATGGTTCAACGTGACTATAACTTTGCTGAATCGGTAGTATACGGTTTCGGTTCTGGTGTTGGTTGGATGTTGGCTATCGTAGCGCTTGCTGGTATTCGTGAGAAAATGAAATATTCAGACGTACCTCCTGGTCTTCGTGGTCTAGGTATTACTTTCATTACAGTAGGTTTGATGGCGTTAGGCTTTATGTCTTTCTCTGGTGTTCAACTGTAGGGTAAGCACCCAATAATAAGGAATAACAAATGCAAAGCATTATTCTTGGTGTAGCGATGTTTACCATTATTGTACTGGCTTTAGTATTAGTGATCTTATTCGCTAAATCTAAACTAGTACCATCAGGTGACATTACTATCTCTGTAAACGGCGATCCAGAAAAAGCGATCGTTACACAGCCAGGCAGCAAGTTACTTAGTGCACTTGGTAGTGCCGGTATCTTTGTATCATCTGCATGTGGTGGCGGTGGCTCTTGTGGTCAGTGTCGTGTGAAAGTGAAATCTGGTGGTGGTGATATTCTACCTACAGAGCTTGATCACATCTCTAAAGGTGAGGCTCGCGAAGGTGAGCGTCTAGCATGTCAAGTTGCAATGAAAACTGACATGGAAATAGAACTTCCTGAAGAAATCTTTGGTGTTAAAAAGTGGGAATGTACCGTTACGTCGAATGACAACGAAGCCACTTTTATCAAAGAATTGGTTCTTGCTATCCCTGATGGCGAAGAAGTTCCATTCCGTGCTGGTGGTTACATTCAAATTGAAGCTGAACCACATCACATTAAATACGCAGACTTTGATGTTCCTGACGAATATCGTGGTGATTGGGATAAGTTCAACTTGTTCCGTTACGAGTCAATCGTTAAAGAACATTCGATCCGTGCTTACTCTATGGCTTCATACCCAGAAGAGAAAGGCATTATCAAGCTTAACGTACGTATTGCGACTCCGCCGCCAAATAATCCAGATGTAGCTCCTGGTGTTATGTCATCTTATATCTGGTCTTTAAAAGAAGGCGACAAATGTACTATTTCTGGTCCATTTGGTGAATTCTTTGCTAAAGATACTGATAATGAAATGGTATTCATCGGTGGTGGTGCTGGTATGGCGCCAATGCGTTCTCATATCTTTGACCAACTTTTACGTCTTAAATCAACGCGTAAAATGTCTTACTGGTATGGTGCTCGTTCTAAGCGTGAAATGTTCTACGTTGAAGACTTTGACGGCCTAGCTGCTAACAATGAAAACTTCGTATGGCATTGCGCTCTGTCTGACCCAATGCCAGAAGATAACTGGGATGGTTACACAGGCTTCATTCACAACGTTCTTTATGAAAACTACTTACGTGATCATGAAGCACCTGAAGATTGTGAGTACTACATGTGTGGTCCACCAATGATGAACGCAGCTGTAATTGGCATGCTTAAAGATCTTGGTGTTGAAGATGAAAACATCTTACTAGATGACTTCGGTGGTTAATCCATTGAGGTAAGAAATATTGGCTGACTCATTACTGAGTCAGCCTTTTTTCGTATTAATGAGCTATATTTAACCTGACAAAGTACAGGGTTATAGGTTTTGTAAATCTATATTCCTGTGTATTGTTTGCGTTATTTTAATGTATTTTAATTAAGGAGTTGGCAGTGATTGTCAGTGTTACTCATTTAGTGAATAAAACTAAAATTGTTTTATTATCTTGTTTAGCGTTAGTTTTGCTTTCAGGTTGTGGCGATCAACGTGAGCAAATATATATAAATGGTCCGACAATGGGGACTAGCTACAATATTAAATTCATTAATAAAGAAGGTTTACCTACAACAGAAGAAATCCATGCAGAGGTGGATAGAAAACTCGAACTTGTTAATGATCAAATGTCGACATATCGCCAAGATTCTGAATTAAGCCTATTTAATAAAAGTACAGATTTAACCCCGTTTACTGTTTCTAAAGATACTGCAACAGTAATCAACGAAGCGATTCGTTTAAACCAAATGACGGAAGGTGCATTAGATATTACGGTTGGTCCATTAGTTAATTTGTGGGGTTTTGGTCCAGAAGCTCGCCCTGAAGTTGTTCCTACTGAAGATGAATTGAATGCTCGCCGTGCTATTGTCGGTATTCAACATTTAAGTGCGACAGAAACAACTGTTACAAAAGATATTCCTAACCTTTATGTTGATTTATCAACAATAGCAAAAGGCTGGGGTGTTGATGTTGTAGCTAATTATCTAGAAGGATTAGGCATTACGGACTACATGGTCGAAGTCGGTGGTGAAATGCGAGTTAAAGGCAGCAATAAAGAGAATGTTGCTTGGCGTATCGCAATTGAAAAACCAACGGTTGATGAGCGCTCTATTCAAGAGATTATTGAACCTGGGCATCATGCTGTAGCTACATCTGGTGATTACCGTATTTATTTTGAAAAAGAGGGTGTTCGTTATTCTCATATCATTAACCCAATTACAGGTAAACCAATTGCTAATAAAGTTGTCTCAGTTACAGTACTTGATAAATCTTCAATGACCGCTGATGGCTTAGCAACAGGCCTAATGGTGTTAGGTGAAGAGAAGGGCATGGAAATTGCCAACAAAAACAATATTCCTGTTTTCATGATAGTGAAAACAAAAGATGGCTTTAAAGAGATAGCTTCTGAAGCCTTTAAGCCTTTTTTGAAATAAGTGAGTAGATAATGAGTACTTTTCTAATTACATTTGGTGTTTTCTTAGCGGTAATTGGCGCAATGGCTATTGGCTATATTGTGCAACGTAAAGTCGTTAAGGGGAGTTGTGGCGGTCTTGGTGCAGTTGGTATTGATAAGGTATGTAACTGCCCAGAACCGTGTGATGCGCGTAAAAAACGTGAAGCGAAAGAAGCAATTAGAGCTGAGAAATTAGCCGCTTGGGAAAAAGATCGCATCGCATAATCATCATTAAATAAAAGAAAACAGCACCTATTATAGGTGCTGTTTTTTTATTTAATGATTAATAGTTTGTATATTAAATAGTTCAACGCTATTATTTAACTGTGTATTTATACAGTTTGTGGATATGAGCGCTGAAAGCAAAAGCTTACCATTACAAGAGAAACCACGGGTGCAAAAGATAATTCATGTTGATATGGATTGTTTTTACGCAGCTGTAGAAATGCGAGATAACCCAGCATTGCGTAATGTCCCTTTAGCTGTTGGGGGGCATGAGAGACAACGTGGGGTTCTGAGTACTTGTAATTACGCCGCAAGAAAGTTTGGTATTCATTCAGCAATGCCGACAGGGAAAGCGCTAAAATTGTGTCCAAATCTCGTTGTTGTCCCGGGTAGGATGCAGGTATACAAAGAGGTATCCCACCATATTCACCGTATTTTCCGACGTTATACCGATAAAATCGAACCTCTCTCATTAGACGAAGCTTATTTAGATGTTAGTGACTGCTTACATCTTCATGGTTCAGCGACTCTTATTGCAGAGCAGATCCGTAAAGATATTTTTAATGAGTTGGCTTTAACTGCGTCAGCGGGAATCGCCCCGCTTAAATTTTTAGCAAAAATAGCCTCAGATCTGAATAAGCCAAATGGCCAATATGTGATCACACCTGATACGGTAATGGATGAAATTAATAAATTACCTTTAGAAAAAATTCCTGGTGTTGGAAAAGTGAGTTTAGAGCGTTTACATCAATGTGGACTGTATACGTGCAATGATGTTCAAAATAGTGACCAACGAGATCTGTTGTTGAGGTTTGGAAAAATGGGGGCTTCTTTATGGAAGCGCTCTCATGGCATTGACGAACGTGAAGTGATTACAGAGAGAAATAGAAGGTCAGTAGGAGTAGAAAGAACCTTTACTCATAATATTAGTTCGTTTGAAGAATGCTGGTCAGTAATTCAAGATCGACTGTATGCTGAATTAGAAAAACGAGTTTTAAAAGCAAATGGAACACTAGATATAGCCAAGCAGGGTATAAAGATTAAATTTGCAGATTTTCAACAAACGACAATAGAACACGTACATCATCACCTTACTTTACCTTTTTTCGAGGAATTGCTTGTTGAGGTTTTAGAAAGGAAAAAAGGGCGAGAAATTAGGTTAATAGGAGTAAGTGTGATGCTAAAAGATAAAGAGGTTTCTCAGCAATTAAGTTTAATTTGACTATGGTTTATTGAACGTAATGTAATGTTAATGATACTTATGTGTTTAATGTAAGACTCAAGTGTAAGTCGCTCGTTTTTACTTTGTTTCCTATCGTTAGCTATAATTTAAGTGTATGTAATATAAAGTGTTTTACCTGGAGGTTAGAAAGTAAGCACTATATAATCCTGTTTCAAAATTTATAAGATAATTATTAGATAGAAACGGTTGTTTATGAAGTTTACAAAATGTGCATTAGCGTTAAGTTTAGTTTTTCCAACAGTAGCGATGTCTGCGCCGCTACTTTCTTTAGATACTTTGACAAATCAAGAGAAAATTCAACAAACTAATGCATGGTTAGAAATTGATACTAAAGCATTTAAAAATAATATCACGACACTAAAACAAACGTTATCTGAAGGCACTAAGATATGTGCAATCATGAAAGCAGATGCCTACGGTAATGGCATAGAAGGCTTAATGGCTTCTGTGATTGATCGCGGCGTAGAATGCATTGGTATCACAAGTAACGAAGAAGCGCGTATCATTCGAGCCAAAGGCTTTGAAGGCGAAATTATGCGTGTTCGTGCTGCGACTCCAAATGAAATAGAATCAGGTCTAACCTATCAAATTGAAGAACTGATTGGTTCAAGCGAACAAGCAAATACGATTGCCAAATTAGCGAAAAAAAATCACACAATAATTCCAGTTCACTTAGCTATTAATGCGGGTGGCATGGGACGTAATGGTCTTGATTTATCTCAACCTCAAGGGAAAAAAGAGGCGTTAAATATTGCCTTTAATGGTCATATTAATATTGTTGGTATTATGACGCATTTTCCGAATGAATCAGTTGATGAGATCCGTATAAAGCTGGATTTATTTAAGCAAGAAAGCCAATGGTTGATCGATGAAGCTCAACTAAATCGTGAAAATATCACTCTTCATGTCGCGAATTCTTACACCACGATTAACCTACCAGAAGCCCATTTAGATATGGTTCGTCCTGGTGGTCTACTTTATGGTGATATGCCAAGCAACCCAGAATACAAACGTATCGTACGCTTTAAGACATCCGTAGCTTCTTTAAATTACCTACCAAAAGGCAGCACGATTGGTTACAGCAGCACCTATGTGTTAGGACGTGATTCAATTCTAGCCAATCTACCATTAGGTTATTCTGATGGCTATGTTCGTTCTATTGGTAATAATGGCTATGTATTAATTAATGGTCAAAAGGCGAATGTTGTTGGTGTTACATCAATGAATACAACAATGGTTGATGTCACAGATATTACTGATGTTCAACCGGGTGATGAAGTGGTTCTTTTTGGTTCTCAAAATGAAGAGACGATTGAAACGAAAGAGATGGAAGCATTCAGCAGCCGTAGTATGCCAGAGTTATATGTTATTTGGGGTGCAACTAACCCTAAAGTTTACTTCTAATTATTAATACAAATAAAAACGGCCAGCGTGCGCTGACCGTTTGTTTATTTAATTAAAGGTAATTAACTATTTCTTAGGGATGTTCTCTAAAATGGCGACCATTTGTTCCCAGTACAGAGCAACAGTATCAATCTTTACTTTCTCATCCGGAGAATGAGGGAACTTGATTGTTGGACCAAATGAGATCATGTCCATTTCTGGATAAGGTTCTTTAAATAGACCACATTCAAGACCTGCGTGAATAACCATGATGTTTGGTTTATTTCCGTAGATACCTTCATAAACATCACGGAAAACATGCATGATTTCAGAGTCAGCATCAGGCTTCCAACCAGGGTAAGTACCAGAGAAGGTGACTTGTGCGCCTGCTAATTCAGCAACAGAAGCAAGCATACCTTCAACCATACTACGACCCGAGTCCATTAGTGAACGGATAAGACAAAGAATAGTAATAGAATCTTCATCTGTCGTAATAACACCAACGTTTAAAGAGGTTTCTACCACGCCATCAATGTCATCGCTCATACGGATAACACCGTTTGGACATGCATTAAGAGTGGCAATAAAGCGCGCTTGGGTTTCTGATGTTAGTACATTTTCAGCTGATGTAGCTTCATTAATACTAAGAATATCCGTTTCTACTCGGCCTAATTCATCTTTCAATAAGTTTGTATAGAAAGTAAATAGTTCTGCCAGTTTGGCCTCATTTTCAGCAGGAACGGCAACAGTAGCAAAGGCTTCTCGAGGAATCGCATTACGTAAACTACCACCACGGAATTCAGCAAGGCGTAGACCTAACTCAATAGAATGACCCGCTAGGAAGCGACCTAATAGTTTATTCGCATTACCACGACCAGTATGAATGTCACAACCAGAGTGACCGCCTTTTAAACCTTTTAGGGTTATTTGACGAGTAATGTAGCCAGTAGGTAAAGCTTCACGTTCAATATCAAGTTTGATTGAACCGTCAGCTCCACCTGCACAACCCATATAGATCTCACCTTCTTGTTCAGAATCGGTATTTAAAAGGATATCACCTTCTAACCAACCCGCTTCTAAACCGAAAGCACCAGTCATGCCTGCTTCTTCATCGATAGTAAGTAACACTTCAAGAGGGCCATGTTTGATCTCAGTTGAAGCTAACACAGCAAGACAAGAAGCCATACCCATGCCGTTGTCAGCACCAAGAGTGGTTCCTTTAGCTGTTACCCATTCGCCATCAATATAAGGCTGAATAGGATCTTTTGTGAAGTCGTGAGCTGTGTCTTCATTTTTTTGTGGAACCATATCGATGTGAGCTTGAAGAACAACCCCTTTACGATCTTCCATACCAACGGTTGCTGGTTTTTTAATAAATACATTGCCAGTAGGATCACGACGAACCTCTAACCCTTCATTTGTTGCCCACTCAATAATATATTGAGCTAACGCTTCTTCATATTTAGAAGGGTGAGGGATAGAACAAATTTTGTCGAAAAACTGCCACAATGGTTGAGGGCTAAGTTGAGTGATCTCAGACACAAGGATCTCCTTTTAAAAACCATACTTATTTTAGAAATGCTCTATTAACGTGAGCAATTGATTATTAATTTAACTCAGTATACCCCTGAATTTAGCCAATTACTCTGTTTGATATCGTAAATACATTATCAAGTTTTGCGAAAGTATATCTGGTATATCTTTATTTTTTAAATAGCAAACGGTTACGTAATAAAATTACACTTTTGGTCTATTAATTGGGCTTATTCGTAATTTTATGTGAGCTGGATCATGTTTTTCTTGTAATTAATTTTCATGATGCTATAGTTATCTCATCTGCTGAACAGCAGAATGTAAATGCTCAAAGGATGAGTCCGATTTATCGCCTCCAAGGAACCGAGATCAATTTTATTGTTTTTAACTGTCAATTGATAAGGTGATGTTATGTCTTTTTTAAGTTCTTCAAGTTTCTGGAACCAACGCTCTGTTTACACAAGTCAATTTGTTTACCCAGCTTGCTTTGGTTACTAATAAAACCTCGGTTTTATGCGTAAAGTTATACCCCTATAATTGGAATTCTATTTTACCCAACTAGGGTGACTTATATTCTCCGCCATCCAAATAATTTGGGTGGCGTTTTTTTTGCCTTTAAATTATTTTCTTCCTATTCAATCTCATCTCTTTCCCATTTTATGTTATTGATTTAATTATTAAATATTTGTTTTTTGTAATTAGTGCATTCACTTTATTTATTATAAGCGTATTAAATGGGTAACTATCGCTAGAAATTCGTATAATTCCTCTTTATAATCCTCAGCCAATCGATTACGCAAACGTTTAGATTGCAGGAAAATACTCTAGGGATTGCTCAAATGCTTGAGAAACTATTTCAACTAAAAGAAAATGGTACTGATTTTCGTACTGAAGTTATTGCTGGTTTAACCACCTTTTTAACGATGGCTTATGTTATTTTCGTTAACCCAGCAATCTTGGCTGATGCGGGAATGGATAAAGGAGCAGTGTTTGTTGCAACTTGTATTGCTGCTGCAATTGGTTGTTTTATTATGGGATTTGTAGCTAACTTCCCAATAGCTCAAGCACCAGGAATGGGACTTAATGCTTTTTTTACTTATACCGTAGTATTAGGTATGGGGCATACATGGCAAGTCGCATTAGCCGCTGTATTTATGTCTGGCGTTTTATTTATACTTTTAAGCTTGTGTAAAATTAGAGAATTAATCATAAATTCAATCCCATTGTCTTTACGTACCGGCATTTCCGCTGGTATTGGTTTATTTCTGGCTTTCATTGCTTTAAAAAATTCAGGTATTGTTGTCGATAATCCGGCCACTTTATTGTCTATTGGGCATATTAATAGTTTCCCTGCTGCAATGGGGGCGTTAGCCTTATTTCTAACTATTGCTTTAGTTCATCGTGGCTATAAAGCGGCTGTTATGATCGCTATTTTAGCGGTAACGACACTTGCTCTGCTTTTTGGTGAAGTTCAATATGCCGGCATTATGTCTATGCCACCAAGCCTTGCACCTACATTTTTACAACTCGATTTTTCAGGTGCTTTTGATATTGGTATGTTAAGCGTTGTTTTTGCTTTTTTATTCGTTGATTTATTTGATACTGCAGGCACGTTAGTCGGAGTATCTCAAAAAGCAGGAATTATGGATAAAGATGGTAATATCCCTCGTTTAAATAAAGCTTTGCTTGCTGATTCAACGGCGACATCTGTTGGTGCCTTATTAGGTACATCAAATACAACATCATATATTGAAAGTGTTGCTGGTGTAGCTGCGGGTGGCCGTACTGGTTTAACCGCGGTTGTTGTTGGTATTTTGTTTCTTTTGGCTTTATTTTTTGCTCCTTTAGCAGGAATGGTTCCGGCTTACGCAACGGCTGGTGCTTTGTTCTATGTTGCTATTTTAATGATGTCTGGTCTTGTGAGCATAGATTGGCGAGATCTTACTGAAGCGGCCCCTGTTGTTGTGGTATGCTTGCTTATGCCTTTAACCTTCTCTATTGCTGATGGTATTTCTTTGGGCTTTATCTCTTATGCTGCAATTAAGCTGCTAAGTGGTAAAGGTCGTGATGTTCATATCAGTGTTTGGGTTCTTGCTGCACTATTCACGCTGAAATTTATTTTTACGGCATAGTCGCTGATGGCTGTGTCACTTAGAGGTTTTGTCACTTATGGCTAATAAATTTGTAATTACTTGGGATAATATGCAGATGTACACTCGTCAGCTTGCTGAACAGTTACTTCCTGCGGAACAATGGAAAGGTATTTTGGCGGTAAGCCGTGGCGGTTTAGTACCTGCTGCTATCTTGGCTCGTGAATTGAATATTCGTTACGTTGATACTGTTTGTATCTCAAGCTACGATCATGATCATCAGCGTGATATGACTGTTGTTAAAGCAATGGAAGGTGACGGCGAAGGTTTTATCATTATAGATGACCTTGTTGATAGCGGTGACACTGCTGTTGAGTTACGTAAAATGTACCCTAAAGGCAAATTAGTAACAGTATGTGCTAAACCTGCAGGTATTCATTTAGTTGATGCTTATGTTGTCGATATCCCACAAGATACGTGGATTGAGCAACCATGGGATATGGCGGTAACATACGTAGATCCTATTTGTAAAAAGTAATCAAAATTAAATTGATAAAAATGACTCTCTTGTAGGGTCATTTTTTTTATCTTGGTATTTGATTTTATTATGAATAGCGTGTTTCTATTAAGCCTTTCAGTATATAGTAAAGGTAATCAACCTTTGTATTATTGGTGTTTGCTATGTCTCAACCTGAAAGTGAAAATCTCTCCGTAACTTTATTTAAAAATCAGAAGCAAGCCTTAGAGACGTCAGGTCTCATTCCTTATCTTCCAAGTAGTCTAGAGCAAGTCTCTGCGAGTGGGGAGAGAAGTTGGTATCGTGAACTTCGCCGCCCGCAGTGGATTTGGCAGGGTGTCGCTCCAATAGAACTGGAATCTATTCTTTCTCGTATCGCAAGTAGTGATAAAAATAGAACTCGTGATGAATGGTTGGATACCGTGAGTGGTTATCACGCTGGTAATTGGGCTTATGAGTGGATTCATGCAGGAATGAAGCATCAGAAGAATGCGTCTGAATTGCAAGGTGATGCAGCGGCAGAAGCGTGTTTTAAAGCTAGTTTGTATTTTAGCATCGCAGGCTATCCACACATAAAAGGCGATAACTTAGCGACACAATCTCAGGTATTGGCAAATCAAGCTTATGATATGGCTGCAAAGCAAAGTTCCCATCGTATAGAGAAGATCCAAGTACCTTATAAAGGTAAAAAAATCACTTGTTATTTGCATTTACCAAGTACAGAAAAACCATTACCAGTCGTTATTGTCAGTGGTGGTTTGGATTCATTACAAACAGATATGTGGCGTTTATATCGTGATTTTCTTGCTCCTAATAATATCGCAATGTTAACACTTGATATGCCATCGGTTGGTCATAGTTCTTATTGGCCTTTGAGTGAGGATTCGAGTTGTTTACATCAGGCGGTATTGAATCATTTACCTAATATTCCGTGGGTTGATCGTTTTCATGCAGCAGTGATGGGATTTAGATTTGGTGGTAACGTAGCATTAAGGCTCTCTTTTTTAGAGCCAGATAGATTAAAAGCGTGCGTGGCTCTTGGTGCTCCAATTCATCATGTTTTATCGAACTCGGCGCAATTGAGGAAGATGCCAAAAATGTATTTAGATGTACTGGCTTCTCGGTTAGGAAAGCAAGTTGTTGATATAAATAGCTTAACTAGTCAAATGCAGGCATGGTCTTTGAAGAATCAAGGTTTTCTTTCTGGTGGGAGAAAAACATCAGTATCGGTTCTTTCGATTGGCTTACAGGGAGATCCCGTATCTCCTAAGTCAGATAATAAATTAGCCGCTTTATTTAGTCAGTACGGAAAAGGCGTTGAGCTGAAAAGTAAAACTTTGCATAGTGGCTATGAAGAAGCATTAAACCAGATGATTGAGTGGATAAAAGAAGAAATGAAGCAATAATCTGCCTATTTATCTCTCTCATTAAAGTGAAATATCATTAAATCGTATTTTTGGCTTGTACTGTTCTGATTTGCTTGCTAAAAATAGAGTGTTTTTTCCATTATTGTTACGATGAATATAGTTTCGTAACTTAAAACATTATTAGTTAAATAGGTAGTAGGGAATTGAATACACAATCTCAAACCATAGTCGTTAAACTTGGTACAAGTGTACTCACTGGTGGCACATTGAAACTAGACAGAGCACACATGGTTGAATTGGTTCGCCAATGTGTCCATCTGAAAAAGTTAGGCCATCAAATTATTGTTGTTACATCTGGTGCAATTGCTGCCGGTCGTGAGCACCTTAACTACCCCGAACTGCCCAAAACCATGGCCAACAAACAGCTATTAGCTGCTGTTGGTCAAAGTTGTTTAATTCAAGCTTGGCAGAGTCTATTTGCTATTTATGGCGTTAATGTTGGACAAATGCTGTTAACTCGAGCGGATTTAGATGATCGCGAACGTTATCTAAATGCTCGTGATATGCTGCAAGCGTTATTAAAAAATGGCATTGTTCCTATTGTTAATGAAAATGATGCAGTAGCAACGAATGAAATTAAAGTGGGCGATAATGACAATCTATCTGCTTTAGTGGGGATTCTTGCTGGTGCTGATAAATTACTGTTGTTAACAGACCAAGCGGGTTTATTTACAGCCGACCCACGTAAAGATCCTAAAGCCGAATTGATTAAAGAAGTTCATACCATCGATGAAACACTACGTAAGATTGCAGGTGGTAGTGGTACGACGTTAGGTACGGGCGGCATGGCAACTAAATTACAGGCTGCAGATATTGCACGCCGTGCAGGCATTGAAGTAGTTATTGCAGCAGGCAGCGCAGAGAATGTCATTAGCGATGTTGTGCATTCTAAACCGCAAGGTACAAAATTCTTACCGGTTGAATGTGCATTAGAGAGTCGTAAGCGTTGGATTCTTGCAGGTCCTGCATCTAATGGCGCGATAGTTATTGATGATGGCGCAGTGAATGCAGTACAGAAAAAAGGCAGCAGTCTACTGAGTAAAGGGATTACCTCTGTTTCGGGCTCTTTTGTCCGTGGTGGCGTTGCTAAGATTATAAATACTCAAGGTGAACTTATTGCTCGCGGTATTTCTCGCTATTCAAGCGATGATTTAAATAAGATTTTAGGTAAACACAGTCAGGATATTTACGCAGTATTAGGTTACGAGTATGGACCTGTAGCTATCCACCGTGATGATTTAGTACTGATTTAGTAAAGGATATTTATTGTGAATTTAACGAGTATGGGTCAGGCAGCAAAAGCAGCTGCATTTGACTTGGCTGTTGCTCCAACAGCCCAAAAGAACAGAGCGCTTGCTATTATTGCTGACGAGCTTGAAGCCAATAAAGAGGCGATTCTGGCTGCTAATGCAAGAGACATTAGTGCAGCGGTAGACGCGGGAATTTCAGATGCAATGCAAGACAGATTATTACTAACAGAAGAACGTTTAGTTGGTATTGCTAACGATGTTCGTAACGTGATCGGCTTGAATGATCCTGTTGGTAGCGAAATTGACAGTAAAATGCTTGAAAACGGCATGTCTCTTTCTCGACGTCGTGTACCTATTGGTGTTATTGGTGTGATTTACGAAGCCCGTCCAAACGTGACGATAGATATTGCTTCGTTATGCTTGAAAACTGGTAATGCAAGTATTCTACGTGGCGGTAAAGAAACGTTCTTTTCTAACATGGAGTTAGTTAAGGTTATTCAAGTTGCTCTTGAAAAAGCCGATTTACCAGCAGCGTCAGTACAGTACATAGAAAAACCAGATCGCGAATTAGTTTCTGAATTACTGCGTTTAGATGATTATGTAGATATGATCATTCCGCGTGGTGGTGCTGGTCTTCACAAGATGTGTAAAGAAAACAGCTCAATTCCAGTGATCATTGGTGGTTTTGGTATTAGCCATGCGTTTGTTGATGACAGTGCTGATTTAGAAAGAGCATTAGCGGTTGTAGATAACTCAAAAGCACAACGTCCATCAGCATGTAATGCATTAGATACGTTATTGGTTCATGAAGCCGTCGCTCCACAATTCTTAGCATTACTTGCGGATAACATGGCCGGCCGTGTTGAATTAGTTGCTGAGCCTAAAGCTTACGCACTATTAAAAGAGTTTAAAGGTGTATCGTTACGTGAAGCTCAAGAGGGCGATTTTGACACTGAATGGCTAAGTTACACATTAGGAGTAAAAGTCGTTGCCGATGTCAACGAAGCCGCTGCTCATATGCAAAAACATAACGCGAGCCACTCTGATACGATCTTAACAAATAATATTGAATCGGCAGAGAAGTTCATTAATACAGCAGGTTCTGCCGCTGTCTATGTGAATGCATCAACTCGCTTTACTGATGGCGCTCAGTTTGGTTTAGGCGCAGAAGTCGCTGTGTCTACTCAAAAGCTTCATGCTCGTGGTCCAATGGGCTTAGAAGAGTTAACAAGTTATAAATGGGTAGGTAAAGCAGATTATCTAATCCGTAGTTAATCACTCTTTCATTAGCTTCTAGCAAATAAATAAAAAGGTTGACGCAAAAACGTCAACCTTTTTTCATTTCTTGAATCCTGAACTATTTAACTTCTTCGCCTTTCGCTTGAAGATCGGCATGGTAAGAAGAACGAACAAATGGTCCACAAGCGGCATGAGTAAATCCAAGCTCAAGTGCGATCTCTTTTAGTTCATCAAACTCTGCTGGTGGAACGTAACGTTCAACAGGTAAGTGGTGGCGACTTGGTGCTAAGTATTGACCTAGCGTTAACATCGTTACACCATGATCTCGCAAGTCTTTTAGTACTTGAACAATCTCTTCTTTTGTCTCACCTAGCCCCATCATAACACCAGACTTTGTTGGCACTGTTGGATGTTGTTCTTTGAATTTCTTCAATAGATCAAGTGACCATTGGTAATTGGCACCAGGTCGTACTTTACGATATAAACGCGGTGCAGTCTCTAAGTTGTGGTTAAATACATCTGGTGGGTTGCCATGCATTGCGTCTAATGCGCGATCCATACGGCCACGGAAATCAGGTACTAGTGTTTCAATACGGATCTCAGGGTTTAATTCACGAATTTCACGGTTACAATCAGAAAAATGCTGTGCACCACCATCACGTAAATCATCACGGTCTACTGAAGTGATTACCACATATTTCAGTTTCATATCTTGAATCGTTTTTGCCAATTTCTTTGGCTCTTCCGCTTCAGGAGTCACTGGGCGACCATGAGCAACATCACAGAAAGGACAACGACGCGTACAAATAGCACCTAAGATCATAAAGGTAGCGGTACCGTGGTTAAAACATTCTGCGAGGTTAGGGCAAGAAGCTTCTTCACACACAGAGTGAAGGTTATTTTTACGCATTGCTGATTTGATTTCATCAATACGTTTACTGCTTGATGGAAGTTTAATTTTCATCCATTCAGGCTTGCGTAATACTTCTTTTTTCTCGGTTGGCATATTTTTAACTGGAATTAGTGCCATTTTATCGGCATCGCGGTATTTCACGCCTTTTTCCATTTGAATTGGCTTACTCATGATGGCTGCTTTCCGTTATGTACTCAATATCAGTGTAATCAAGTAATGTTGTTAATTCTTTAATCAAAAGAGAGTGAACATCTTCGACGTGTTCTGCTTTATTCTCTATTGTATCGTTTTCTTTTAGTAAATCGTGAAGCTGTATCATTTCCATTCCTGCATAGCCACAAGGGTTAATACGAAGAAAAGGAGATAGATCCATATTTACATTCAGTGCCAATCCATGAAAGGAGCAGCCTTTACGAATGCGAAGACCAAGCGAGCATATTTTTTTATTATCGACATACACGCCCGGAGCATCAGGTCGAGCAGTTGAGATAATGCCAAATTGGCCCAAAGTATGAATTACCGTATTTTCAATATGGGTGACGAGTTCACGTACGCCAATATGTTTACGGCGTAAATTGATCAATACGTAAGCGACTAGTTGACCAGGACCGTGGTAGGTCACTTGCCCGCCTCGATCACTTTTGACAACAGGAATATTACCAGCAGCAAGAACGTGCTCTTCTTTACCTGCCTGCCCTTGTGTAAATACAGGATTATGCTCAACTAACCAAACTTCATCACACGTATTTTCATCGCGCTCATCAGTAAAAGTATGCATTGCTTCCCACACCGGCTCATAATCTTGTCGGCCAAGGTTTTTAACTACTAGACGCTTGTTCAATAGGGTCACACTTGATTTGTAAATTTAGACCAATGATAGCAAGGATAGAAAGGAAGGAATAGATAAGAAATGTAGGGGTATATCAAAAGTTAAAAATGGTAGGCAATATTTATTGCTAAATTAGCGGAATATCACCTACCAAATATATTACATCAGCTTAAGTAAGTAGGTGTTTATCTACTTATCTTAGAGGTGATATTAAAGAACCATACGAACGATTTCGATATCCGCTAATTCTTTGTATAAAATTTCAACTTGCTCAATCGAGGTTGCTGTAATACCAATAGATACAGAATGATAAGTACCTTTTCCGCTTGGTTTTACAATTGGAGTGTAATCGCCAGGAGCGTGACGTTGGATTACTTCAAGTACCATTTCAGGCAGCTGTTCATGAGCAAGGCCAACGACTTTATAAGTAAATTTACATGGGAATTCTAGAAGATCTTTTAGTTTTGGTTGCTCTTGCATAACCGTCTCCAATCGAGAGTGGATAAATAGTAGGGGAGAATTTTACTGTGACCTAAGTCAGATAACAAGAGTTATAAATTATAGAGCGAATGCCAAGGTATTTTAAGTACAAAAAAGGCGACCGAAGCCGCCTATAATCTATTGATTGCTTAGCTATTTATTAGCTTAACCAACCTTTAAACATTAATACGATGTAATCGATAAGGCGGCTAAAGATCCCACCTTCTTCTACATCATTTAGAGCAAGTAATGGATACTCGGCAATGTCTTCACCATCAACTTGATAGAAAAGCTTACCTACTACATCACCTTTAGAAATAGGCGCTTCTAGTGTTTTTTCTAACACAAAGCTTGCCGTCATTTTTTTCGCTTGGCCACGAGGTAAGGTTACATAAGTGTCTTCTGCTACGCCTAGTGCAACTTCATCAGAGCTACCCATCCATACTTTCTCAGTAACGAATGTTTCGTTTGCTTTGTGTGGAGATACTGTTTCAAAGAAGCGGAAACCGTAGTTTAGAAGTTTCTTACTCTCAGCTTTACGAGCGTTGCCTGATTTTGTACCCATTACAACTGCAACAAGGCGCATTTTGCCTTCAGTCGCTGAACTAACTAGGTTATAACCCGCACCATCAGTGTGACCTGTTTTGATGCCATCAACATTCATGCTTTTATCCCACAATAAACCATTACGGTTATATTGCGTGATGCCATTGTATGTGTATGATTTTTGTGAATAAACTCTGTATTCTTCTGGTACGTCACGGATCAAGGCTTGACCAATTAATGCCATGTCATACGGTGTTGAATATAAGTCATCACTGTCTAAGCCATGAACATTACCAAAATGTGTGTTTTCTAGGTTTAATGTTTTGCCCCAAGCATTCATCAAGTCAACAAATGCATCTTCTGAACCTGCGACATGTTCAGCCATCGCAACACAAGCATCGTTACCAGATTGCACAATAATGCCTTGGTTTAGGTCGCGTACTTTAATCGTACTGCCAACTTCAATAAACATTTTTGAAGAGCCTGGGAAATTTTTTGCCCATGCATTTTTACTGATAACAACATCGTCATCCATTGAGATATTACCACTCTCAATTTCTTGACCGATAACATAACTTGTCATCATCTTAGTTAAACTTGCTGGATTCATTCGCTCATTCATGTTCTCTTCCGCAAGAACTTTGCCTGAATGATAATCCATTAATACGTAACCCTTTGCGGCAATTTGAGGTGCATTAGGGATAACGGCTGGTGCTGCAACGGCAACGGTTGAGCCAAGAATTAAGCTCGATAAAATGATTCGCTTTAACTGTTTTGCTGAATTTTTCATAATAATAACTTTGCACTGTGAGGTAGTGAAAACTGAATACATAATAGCAGATTTGAATATCATGACCAGATGTGTAATTAAATAACTGATTTTCTACGAAAAGAAAGCTAATAAGAATTCATAGGAGTACTTTTTACTTAAAGGATATCTTATTGTTATATAAAGACAATGCTAATTTGAACTAGTTCAATTAATGCTGCCTTTCTAAATTTAGCCTGATATCCAGTTACAATATTTACTTAACGTTGACATTCAAGAGGGTTACTTTTTAAGTTCTTGAATTATAAATGCTGAGATGTAGCTATTATTCTTTACTTCTAATAGCGTAGCGTCTGCGACATCACGATCTAAAAATGGCCCCAAACGTACTCGATAAACAGAGGTTGATTTGACAATGTTTGTCGGGCTATTGAATTGCTTTTGTAGTTTTTCTGCTGCCTTTTTTGCCCCATCGTCACTTTTTAATGCAACCATTTGAATGTAATACTGGTTTGGGTCTATTGCATGCCATTCATGGGCATTTTTAGGTTTATCAACAGCAATATATTCAATCTTTACGTTAGCGGTGCCTGTTTTTATTACATCCAGTTTTGTTGCTGCTGCAAAACTTAAATCAATAATTCGACCTTCATGGAAAGGCCCACGGTCATTAACACGAACAATCGCAGTTTTACCATTGTCTTTGTTGATTACCTTTACGTAACTTGGAATAGGGAGTGTTTTGTGTGCCGCACTCATTGAGTACATGTCATACACTTCACCATTTGATGTTTTATGCCCATGGAATTTTGTGCCATACCAAGAGCTTTTTCCTTCTTGAGTAAAGCCTTTAGGTTCTTTAACGATAGGATAGTCATTACCTAATAAGGTGTAATCTTTATTGCCGTATAAGCTTTTTGGCTCATAACGAGGGTGAGCATCTTCAACATGCTCAACAGAAATGGGTACATGAGGTGCAATATCACTGTCTATTTGATAGCGACCTGCATTAGGTTCGTCTTTATTTACAGGTGGCTCGGAAGCACAGCCTACTAATACAAGAGTAAGTGCGAGTGAAAAAATGCGCATTAATTAGCCTTTGAGTGAACTTTTCTGTGTGTATGTATCGACATTAGGATCCCAAAACCAGCCATCAATGTAACCATAGATGTACCACCATAACTGACTAATGGCAGCGGGACGCCAACAACAGGAAGAATACCACTTACCATTCCCATATTTACGAAAATATAAACAAAGAAACTTAATACAATGCTGCCTGACATCATTCGGCCAAAAGCCGTTTGTGCTTGGCTTGCTAAAAATAAACCACGCCCAATGATAAATAAGTAAATCGATAGAAGTGTAATTACTCCAATTAATCCCCATTCTTCGGCAATAACAGCAAATATAAAATCAGTGTGACGCTCAGGAATAAACTCTAATTGAGATTGTGTACCGTGTAACCACCCTTTACCAAGCAGACCTCCAGAGCCAATTGCGATTTTTGATTGGATAATATGGTACCCAGCACCAAGTGGATCTGATTCGGGATTAAATAATGTTTGTACCCTTACTTTTTGATAGGGGCGCATTAAGAAAAACCATAAAATAGGGATGAATCCACCAACAGCGATAGCAGCTGCACATAGTATTTTCCAACTGATACCCGCTAAGAAAATCACAAAAACACCAGAAGCGGCAATCAATATTGAGGTACCAAGGTCTGGCTGCTTAGCAATCATAATGGTTGGAACAAATACCATTAACAGGGCGAAAAATAGAGTTTTAATGCTCGGTGGTAACGATTTATTACCAATATATCGAGCCACCATTAAAGGTACAGCAAGTTTTATTAATTCGGACGGTTGAAAACGAACAAAACCAAGATTAAGCCATCGTTGAGCGCCTTTAGATGCTTCTCCAAAAAAGAGAACGCCTAATAATAAAGCGATACCAATAGTAAATAAGTAAGGAGCAGCACCTTCATATGCTCTAGGAGATATTTGGGCTAATACAAACATAACACCTAATGAAAGAAGCATACGCATCGCTTGTTTATCCATCATCAATAAACTCTGACCACTGGCACTGTACATAATGACAAGAGCGCAAGCCATTAATAACAAGATACCTAATAGTAGTGGTAAATCGATATGGATACGGTGGAAAAAATCTCTATTCTTTCCTGATGCGATATCTACTCTCATTATTGTTTAGTTACCTCTTCTAGATTCGGGAGCAGTACATGGTCAAATACACTACGTGCAACAGGTCCACCTTGAGTTGAACCACCACCTGCATTTTCAAGAACTAATGAAATAATGACTTTTGGATCTTTTGCTGGAGCAAAGCCAGTAAATAAAGCGTGATCACGTAAACGTTCTGCAATCTCATCTGCGTTATATTCTTGGCCGTTTAAGCCGAAAACTTGAGATGATCCTGATTTACCAGCACTCACATAAGGAGTACCTGCAAAAATACGTCTTGCGGTGCCTTTTGGTCCATTGTTCACTAAAATCATGCCATCTATCGCTAATTGCCAATAGCTATCTTTAATCCCTGTAATTGGTGGATATGGTTCCGGTTCAAAAGGTATTTCAGCGTTATCATCAATAATTGCTTTTAGTAGGTGAGGCGCTTGTACTTTGCCTCGGTTAACTAATACTGATGTCGCTTTCGCTATTTGCATGGGTGTTGCTGTCCAATAACCTTGCCCAATACCTACGGGTATTGTATCGCCTTGATACCAAGGGGTACGGAAACGAGCGACCTTCCAATCTCGGGTTGGCATATTAGCTTTACTTTCTTCATGGATATCAATACCGGTATAATCACCGAAGCCGAATTTCATCATCCATGTTGATAAGCGATCAATCCCCATATCAAAAGAGATTTGGTAGAAGAAAGTATCAACAGATTCTTCGATGGCTTGTTTTAAATTAACAGTGCCATGGCCCCAACGTTTCCAATCACGGAATGGTCGGGTTTTTGAATTAGGAATACGCCAATAGCCAGGATCATTACGAGTAGTGGACGACGTGACTATTTTCTCTTCTAGTGCAGAAACTGCAATAAAGGGCTTTACCGTTGATGCTGGTGGATAAATTCCTAAGGTTGCACGGTTAACGAGTGGACGGTCAGGGTCATTTAATAACGCGTTATAATTTTTACTTGAAATACCATGCACAAATAGATTTGGATCGTAACTTGGGCTAGAAACCATTGCTAATACAGCGCTTGTATTTGGTTCTAAGACAATGGCTGCACCACGTCGACCATCAAGTTGTTTTTCAACAAATTGCTGTAATTCGATATCAAGATTTAATACGATGTCTTTGCCTGGAATTGGCGGTACATACTTAAGTGTTCGGACTACACGACCACGACTATTGACTTCTACTTCTTGATAACCTGCGGTTCCGTGAAGCATATCTTCGTAATAACGTTCAATTCCTAGTTTACCTATATCTCGTGTTGCTTGATAATTTGCATCTTTTTCTTCACGAGCTAAACGCGCAAGATCTCGGTCATTAATTTTCGCTACATAGCCAAGAACATGCGTAAAGGTTTTTCCGTAAGGATAAAAACGCTTTAGGTAAGCTTTAACTTCAACACCTGTGAATTTATGTTGGTTAACTGCAAAAACAGCGACTTGTTCTTGAGTAAGTTGCGACAGAATAGGGACAGATTTAAAGCGACGAGTACGACGACGTTCTTTTTGAAAATCATCAATGCTATCTTGCGTGATAGGTAAGATGTCTTGGAGTTTATTTAATAATAGAGGTAAGTCTTTTACTTTATCTGGTGATATTTCTAAATTAAAAACAGGGCGGTTTTCCGCTAAAGGAACGTGATTTCGGTCAAAAATAAGACCTCGATTCGGTGCGATAGGGACAACCTTGATTCGGTTATCGTTTGAGCGTGTTTTATAATCTTGAAATTCATTTATTTGAATATTGTACAAATTGGTCAATAGAAGACCAATAAGCGCAATGATCCCCGCAAACGAGACTATTGCGCGGGAAGCAAATAACCTCGTTTCGGCGTGATAATCACGAATTTGTGTGCGTTTGCGCTTAATCAACTCTTATTCTCTGTGGTAAGGATGATTGGCTGTAATGCTCCATGCTCGGTATAAACTTTCAGCCATAACAACACGAACAAGAGGGTGAGGAAGCGTTAAAGGTGATAGAGACCAACTTTGTTCTGCAGCTGCTTTACATGCTGGAGATAATCCTTCTGGGCCACCAATCAGTATAGATACATCACGAGCATCCAATTTCCATGATTCTAATTGTTCTGCGAGTTGTTCTGTATCCCAACGTTTTCCTGGAATATCTAGAGTGACAATACGGTTACCTTTTGGGACCGCAGCAAGCATGGCTTCTCCTTCTTTTTGAAGAATTCGTGCGATATCGGCATTTTTTCCACGCTTACCTGCGGTGATCTCGATAAGTTCAAGAGGCATATCTTTTGGGAAGCGACGGCTATATTCTTTATAACCTTCTTCAACCCATTTTGGCATTTTTGTACCAACAGCAATTAATTGAAGTTTCAAACGATTAGCTCCATAATTTTTCTAGTTGGTATAGCTCACGATGTTCTTGTTGTAAGATATGAATCATTACATCACCCATATCAACAACAACCCATTCACCTTCCGCTTCACCATCAACACCATAAGGGATTAGCCCTGCTTCTCTTGCTTTATCTGAAATATTAGAAGCAATTGAGCTTACATGACGCTTTGATGTACCCGTACATACGATCATAAAATCCGTGATGCTTGATTTGTCACGAACATCAAGTGTAATCATGTTTTCGGCTTTCATATCATCGATGCTGTTGAATAGAAAATCATGCAGTTCTTTATCTTGCAAAGTAATCACCTAGAAATGGGTTATTTATAAAGGAGTATACCAGTGAAACTCAATGAATGAGATTAGTTGGGTGTCACTGAAATGTGAATATTGCACATATCTAACGTCAACTGACTAAGTTGTGGCCAACAATTAGTGTCGAAGTCTGTTTTGGTCGCTATTTCCATTCTTGCTAGAGAGCGGATTAAGTGCTGAATTTGTACCATTGATAAGCGTTGTAATGCTGATTGGTATAAAGAACGGCGATTCTGCCATACTTTGTGGCGATCAAAAACCGTAAACATAGCCTCACCTTGAGTGATGGCTTGTTGAAAGTTTTGTAGTAAAAATAGCTCTTTTTGTAGCGTTCTTAAAAGAATGACCATTTCAGTACCTTCGCTCTCTAATTGGCGAAGAATTCGTTGTGCTCGCTTTGCTTGGCCTGATAATAAGGTATCAATCAATTGAAAAGGAGTGAAATGATTATTTCTATTTAGTGCTTCTTCAATACGGATTAAAGTAAGTAACCCATCAGGATATAAAAGCGCTAATTTATCTAAACTTTGGGCTAAGGCAAGTAAATTACCTTCGTGCCATTGAGCTAGCATTTGTATCGCTTCTGCATCTGGTTTTAATTTTAACTTTTTACAACGTTGTTGAATAAAGCGAGGAAGCTGTTGGTTGTCTGGCGTATTGCATGGGACAAATAAACCAAGTTGCAATAATGCTTTAAACCATTGGCTGTTTTCTTGAGCTTTATTGACTCTTGGTCCTTGAAATACCAATAAAATATCGTCATGCAGTGCAGGGACAAGTTCTTTTATTTTACTGGTATGTGCCGTCGTTAATCCTGTATCCGGAATGGTTAATTCTAAGACTTGTCGAGACGAAAATAAGCTTAATGCTTGAGTACAATCAAATATTAAGTTCCAGTCAAGTTGCTTATCTAATACGAATTGATGCTTTTCTTCAAAACCCTGTTTGTGGCTACTCTGACGAATGAGATCAAGGCATTCTTGTTTTAGGAGTGGCTCGTTACCAAATAAAAGGTAGCATTGACGTAAGCCACGTTCTAGGTTTTGCACTAATTGTTCTGGGAATACTCTCATCGTTATTGCGCGTTATCTGCTGATGAGTTCATTGTTTTAATGACTTCTTTTGTTGCTACTGTTGTTTCGGATTTATCAGCGTTCGTAATGGTATCATCTAGCACTGTTTCATCACTATCGTCAGCTTTCAGGCGAGCCATTTGACGTAAGATTTGCTCTGCAGCTTGAGTGCGCATTTCATCTTCAATCATGTCTCGTTCAACTGATTTTGCTAATGCAGTTAATGGGTTATCAAGGTAGTTACGGTTCACTGTAGTGGTATACACTTTCAGATCATGATTAGGGATTAATACACTGTATTGGACGGTGTAAGTAAGTTCTTTTTCTGCCGCACGACTATTTTGGTAAAGAGATAGCGTTCTTTCCCCGATAGATTCACTGATTAAATCTAAACTCGGCGTTACAGTAGTAGGGGCGACTTGACTGATCCCATTCATTCTAAGTTGTTTTTGTACGTCGCGGGTTAAGTCGCTATATTGGTCAAAAGTGGTTAATGATATTTCATGTAACTCTTCAGGAAGAAGATAATTTCCACGCAGTTGAAAACCACACGCAGAAACCATTAAAGAAAGAGTTAATACGATTGTTGTACGAAGAGATAATAGAGATAAAAGTCGTTTCACCGAGTAACTCCTTCAAATGGTGATAAAAATGCTTATTTAACCATTTTATTGGCAATCTTATTTATGGCATAAAATAAAACAGTTAAATAAGCATAAGCAGACAAGCTGCTTATGCTTTAAATAGAAAAGTAATAAGAAAAAAGGTTCAAATTACTTTTTAGCTAATAACGTGGCTTTAATTCGTAAATTAGTTAGCTACGATGTTTAAAAGCTTGCCAGGTACATAGATAACTTTACGGATAGTTAGGCCATCTAGGAATTTAACTGCGTTTTCATCGTTTAGACCAAGCTCTTTCACTTGTTCTTCTGTTGCATCAGCAGCAACAATCAGTTTCGCTCGCAATTTACCGTTGATCATAACAACGATAGTTTTTTCATCTTCAACAAGTGCTTTTTCATCAAATGTTGGCCATGCCGTGGTATCGATGTTTGATTCACCTAATGCATCCCACATTGCAAAACTTGCGTGTGGAGTCATTGGGTAAAGCATAACAACAACCGCTTTTAATGCTTCATCAAGAAGAGCGCGATCTTGTGCTGATCCTTGAGGTGCTTTATTAAGCTTGTTCATCAATTCCATTATAGCGGCAATAGCGGTGTTGAAGGTTTGGCGACGGCCAATATCATCACTTACTTTTGCAATTGTTTTGTGAACATCACGGCGTAATGCTTTTTGGTCACCAGAAAGAGCGGCAACATCTAATGCTTCTGTTTCGCCTTTTGATGTGTGGTCGTGAACTAATTTCCACACACGTTTAAGGAAGCGACTTGCTCCTTCAACACCGGATTCTTGCCATTCTAGAGTCATGTCAGCAGGCGCTGCAAACATCATGAATAGACGAACCGTATCGGCGCCAAACTTATCAACCATTTCTTGAGGGTCAATACCGTTATTTTTTGATTTAGACATTTTGATCATGCCTGAATGTTGAACTTCACGGCCTTGATCATCAACGGCTTTTTCGATTCGACCTTTAGCGTCACGTTCAATCGTTACGTCTGTTGGTGCGATCCACTCTTTTGTGCCTTTTTCATTGGTGTGGTGGAATGCATCAGAAAGCACCATACCTTGACATAAAAGTTGCTTGAATGGTTCGTTTGACGTTACATAACCCGCATCACGTAGAAGCTTATGGAAGAAACGTGAGTAAAGAAGGTGCATACATGCATGTTCAATACCACCAACGTATTGGTCTACTGGTAACCAGTAGTTTGCTTTTTCTGGGTCTAGAATATCGTCAGCTTGTGGTGAACAGTAACGTGCGTAGTACCAAGATGATTCCATGAAGGTATCAAAGGTATCTGTTTCACGCAGTGCAGGTTCGCCATTGAATGTGGTTTTAGCCCATTCTTTGTCTGCTTTAATTGGGCTAGTTACGCCATCCATTACCACATCTTCAGGAAGAATTACGGGTAATTGATCTGCTGGTACTGGATGAACTTGACCATCTTCAGTCGTTACCATTGGGATTGGAGCACCCCAGTAACGTTGACGAGAAACGCCCCAATCACGTAGACGGAAGTTGACTGTTTTTTTGCCTTTACCTTCAGATTCTAATTTCGCCGCGATAGCATCAAATGCGTCTTGGAAAGCAAGGCCGTCGAATTCACCAGAATCAAACAGAACGCCTTTTTCTGTGTACGCAGCTTCAGATACGTCAACATCAGAACCATCTTCAGGTTTGATTACAGGAATAATATCAATGCTGTATTTGGTCGCAAATTCATAATCACGTTGATCATGAGCAGGAACTGCCATTACTGCACCCGTGCCGTAATCCATTAGAACAAAGTTTGCAACAAAAACAGGAACAACACGACCGTTAAGAGGGTGAATAGCGGTTAAACCCGTATCCATACCTTTCTTTTCCATTGTTGCTAATTCAGCTTCTGCCACTTTCGTGTTGCGACATTCTTCTGTGAAAGCAAATAACTCAGGGTTTGTTGCTGCTGCTTTTTCTGCAAGAGGGTGACCCGCTGCGATAGCAACGTAAGTAACACCCATTAGCGTATCTGGACGTGTGGTATATACTTCTAAAGGTGCTTCTTCGCCGTTAACGACAAAAGATAACTCAACACCTTCAGAGCGACCAATCCAGTTACGTTGCATGGTTTTAACCATTTCTGGCCAGCCATCAAGCGTATCTAGATCGTCAAGAAGCTCTTGTGCGTATTCGGTAATTTTAATGAACCACTGTGGAATTTTCTTTTGTTCTACAGGGGTATCACAACGCCAACAACAACCATCTTCAACTTGTTCGTTTGCAAGAACAGTTTGGTCATTTGGACACCAGTTTACAGAAGACGTTTTCTTGTAAACTAGGCCTTTGTTGTACAGCTTTGTGAAGAACTCTTGTTCCCAACGGTAATACTCAGGCGTACAGGTTGCGAATTCACGATTCCAATCGTAACCAAAGCCTAATAGTTTAAGCTGGTTTTTCATGTATTCGATGTTTTCGTAAGTCCAAGGTGCTGGTGCTGTTTTATTTTTAACAGCCGCATTCTCAGCTGGAAGACCAAACGCATCCCAACCGATAGGTTGCATTACGTTTTTGCCTTGCAGGCGCTGATAGCGAGAAACCACATCACCAATGGTGTAGTTACGAACGTGACCCATGTGTAGACGACCACTTGGGTATGGGAACATTGAGAGGCAATAGAATTTTTCTTTGCTTGCGTCTTCAGTTACAACAAATGTTTTATTGTCGTCCCAATGTTTCTGGATCTTTTGTTCAAGATCCTGTGGATTATATTGTTCTTGCATCGATTTACCCAGTTATGTCAGTGGATCACAAAATTTGTGAGATCGGTTTGATCAGATAATACTTGATCAGCATAGAATAACTAATGGAGCGCTTATACTCAAGCGACCTGATAACCTTTAACTCACTCTTCGCTATATAAATCTAGCGAATTCTTGGAGGTGACTTATGTCTAAGCAAAAAACAGGTTATAACGCTGTCTTTGAGCGTGTGATGAATGTATTGGAAAGAAGCCCTGAAGAATTTCAGCATTGGGCTAAATCATCAGAAGAGGTGGTAGATGCCGCTTCTGATATGACCAAAGATGAATTGGAATTGATCTCCAGTTATGTCAGAAGAGATATCAAGGAATTTGCACAGAGTTATGAGGAGAGTAAAACCACCTTTCCTGATTCCCCTTTTTATCGATTAATAGCCGATTCTATTTGGCATGGTTTACTTGAGATTACAGATAAGACACAAGTTGAATGGAAAGAAGTCTTCGATGATTTAGAGCATCAAGGTGTTTATCAAGCCGGTGAAGTGGTTGGTTTGGGTATTCTAGTTTGTGAGAAGTGTGGTCATCGAGAACAATTTAACCATGCTCAAATCATTCAACCCTGTACTCATTGTGACAATGAAGAATTTACACGACAGTCATTAAAGCCATAATGTTAATATGAGATGATTGAATAGATAGCAGAAAGGTCTGAATATCGTAATGATATACAGACCATTTAGTGTCGTTATCGACGTTTACGCCAAGCAATAACTAACGATAGCATGGCAAGGAAGTATAATGGCCACGTTCCCCAATAACGATAAGGCGTTGTTCCTGTCGTAGGGATAACTTCACCGCGTAATACCGCTGTTGTAAATTGTGGTATTTGCTCGGTAATATTACCTCTATAATCAGTAATCGCTGTTACACCATTGTTTGTTGAGCGAATAACAGGTTTACCCGTTTCTAAGGCTCTCATTTGAGCCATTTCCATATGCTGTAGTGGCCCAATCGAAGTGCCAAACCAAGCATCATTAGAAAGCGTTAAAATGTAATCCGTTTGTTCGGTAATATTTGCTCTAACTTGTTCGCCATAGACTATTTCATAGCATAGTGCTGGAGCTAAGTGTGTACCACTGGCCTCGATATTAGGCTGGATGTAATCCCCACGACTAAATGATGACATTGGTAGATTAAAGATAGGGGCTATCGGGCGTAATATATTTTCAAAAGGTACAAATTCCCCAAATGGGAGTAGGTGATGTTTACTGTATCTCGGTTGATCTTGATAGTCGTAACCTTTGGTTCCATTTACACCAAGTGAAATAATATTGTTATAGAAGTTCCCGGTTGGACTTTGGCCAACAACACCAGTAATAACTGTGCTGTTATTCATTGTGGCGGCGCTATCAAGGTTGCGTAAAAAGCTTGGGATCTCAATCTCTAACGCAGGGATTGCCGCTTCTGGCCATACAATTAAATCCGCATCCCAATTTTTACGTGTTAAATCCATGTATTTCATGATGGTTGGCCAACGTTCTCTTGGCAGCCATTTAATTGCTTGATTAACATTTCCTTGGATTAGAGCGACTTTGGTTGCTTTGTCTGGTTGCGGTGTAACCCAATCAAATGGCTTGATAGCAAAAGAAGTGGCAATAATGACCGCTGGGATCAGAAGTAAACTCCATTTTTTCTCCAGAAGGCTGTATATCATTGCTCCCACAGAAATCAGGATCATTAGCGTAATGCCTTCTACGCCGAATATGGCTCCCCAAGGAGAAAGAGGGCTATCAATTTGACTGTATCCTAGCCATAACCATGGAAACCCGGTAAATACCCAGCCACGTAGCCAATCAGTGACAAGCCAAAGGGCCGGCGCTGCTAATAAGTATTTCGTAAGTTTATGCTTGCTAAAAAATCGCTGTAAAAGAAATGAAAATAGCATCGGATATAACGCAAGATAACTGATTAGTCCGATCATTAAAAAGAGACTAGCAGCGACTGGCATACCACCAAAGTTGTCGATACTGACATGAACCCAACTTACACCTGCGCCAAAATAGCCTAAGCCCCAAGAGAAGCCTAACCAAGTTGCTCGTTTTGTTGTTTGTTGGTGCAATAATAAAAATAAGCAAACTGGAGAGATAAAAGCAAAAGGCCATAAAGAATAGGGAGCAAAAGCCAATGTGGCAGCTGCACCAGAGATAATGGCAATAAGAAGGCGAATAAGGTAATGATTCAAAAATGGCATGGAAGGTCTCAAACAAATAATGAAAGAACAGTTATGTGATATCAGTCGTTGTAATTAGTCTTCAAAAGTCTGATAAAGTTCAGCCGCTTATTGCTAAGCGGCTGAGAATATTACTCTTCTTCGTGTTTCTTTTCTGATTCTTTTTCAGGAATCGTCACTTGAAGTTGTATGATGCGACGGTTATCGGCAGCGGTGACTTTAAAAGTAAAGCCTGATATTTCGATAGTTTCGCCACTTTCAGGTAAATGCCCAAAACTGGTTAATACTAAACCGCCAACGGTATCAATCTCTTCGTCACTGAAGTGTGTTGAAAAAGCATCATTAAAGTCATCGATTTCAGTTAAGGCTTTCACAGCAAAAGTGTGTTTGCTTAACTGACGGATGTCTTTTTCTTCTTCGTCATCAAACTCATCTTCAATATCCCCAACAATTTCTTCAAGGATATCTTCAATGGTAACTAAACCAGAAACCCCACCAAACTCATCGACTACGATGGCCATGTGATAACGCTCTTCTCTAAACTCTTTTAAAAGTTTATCAACACGTTTGCTTTCTGGTACTACAACAGCAGGTCGAATAACTTGTTCGATCTCAAAGGCTTCACAATCTGAGCCTAAGTATCTTAGTAAGTCCTTCGCAAGGAGTATTCCTTCAACATGGTCTTTATCCTCACTGATCACAGGGTAGCGTGAGTGTGACGCTTCTATGATTGTTGCTATCAGTGATTCTAGATCTTGTGTTTTCTCTACAGTGACCATCTGAGAGCGCGGTAACATGATGTCTCGAACTCTCATTTCAGATATTTCCATTACACCTTCGAGCATGTCTCGGGTGTCGTGGTCAATAACTTCATTCTCCTCAGAGTCTCTAAATACATCTACCAATTCTTGGCGATCTTTAGGTTCCCCTTGGAATAGTTGGGAAAGGCGTCCTAAGAAGGACTTTCTACTCGGACCTTCTGTATTCTGTGAATTTTCGTCGTTCATGGCTTCTTTAAAAGTAGTTGCTATCAATGTGGATAGCTCACATAAGTAACTATTGGATTATTCCAACAATTATTTCTCAGCGAGATACGGGTCTTCAAAGCCCATTTCTTGCATTAATTCTGTTTCGAGTGATTCCATATCTTCAGCTTCTTCATCCTCGATATGGTCATAACCTAGCAGATGAAGACTGCCATGTACAACCATATGCGCCCAATGTGCTAATAAAGGCTTGTTTTGCTCAACAGCTTCTTTTTCAACAACTTGGCGACAGATGATTAAATCACCTAATAAATCGATTTCAATTTCAGGTGGCGCTTCAAATGGAAAAGACAATACATTGGTTGGTTTATCCATACCACGGTATTGGTGGTTTAACTCATGACTTTCTTTTTCATCTACAATTCGGATTGTTAGCTCTGCTTGTGGTTGAAATTGAGGAAGCACTGCATTTAGCCAAGATATAATATCTTTTTCAGAAGGCAGGTCTTTTTCATTTTCACATGCAATTTGTAGATCGAGTTCAATGCTCATGGTTCACCTAAATTTATCGTACTAGTTATTTTCAGAGTCAATTAAACGTGCTTCACGTTCTTGTTTACGACGCTGTTCCTCTAGTTTACGCTCTTTTTGATCATTTGCTTCCCATTTTTCATAGGCATTTACGATACGGGCGACAACAGGGTGTCGAACGACATCATCGGCGATAAAAAAATTGAAACTTATTTCATCCACATCTGATAATACTTCAGTCGCATGACGTAAACCGGACTTAGCCCCGCGAGGTAAATCTATTTGGGTAATATCCCCCGTGATCACTGCTCGAGAATTAAAACCAATACGAGTTAGGAACATTTTCATCTGCTCTACAGTGGTGTTTTGGCTTTCATCTAAAATAATAAAAGCATCATTTAATGTACGCCCACGCATATAGGCCAATGGGGCAACTTCAATAACATTGCGTTCAATCAGCTTTTCAACACGCTCAAAACCAAGCATTTCAAAAAGAGCATCGTAAAGAGGGCGCAGGTAAGGATCGACCTTCTGACTTAGATCACCAGGTAAAAAACCCAATTTTTCGCCAGCTTCAACTGCTGGGCGAGTAAGAAGTATACGACGAACCTCTTGGCGTTCAAGCGCATCTACGGCTGCTGCAACGGCTAAATAGGTTTTACCAGTACCTGCAGGGCCAATACCAAACGTAATATCATGAGTGACCATATTGGTTACGTACTGTGCTTGGTTTTCTGTTCGTGGTTTTATTAGGCCTTTCTTGGTCTTAATAAAAATTTCTTTGCCATGAGGGATAGTAGAGACGTCTTCTTTTTCTAATTCTAGTATGCCCGATTCTTTTACGGCTAAGTGGATTTGTTCAGGTTCAATATCAGGGTACTGGCCCTTAACAGGGGCGGTGTCAACATAAAGGTCTCTTAAAATATCAACCGCAGCGGAAACAGTATGAGGTTTTCCCACAACAGTAAAAAGATTGCCGCGATAGTTTACTTCTACACCTAAACGACGCTCAAGATGCTTTATGTTGTCATCAAATGGACCACAAAGGCTAGATAGGCGTCGATTATCTGCTGGTTCTAAGGTCAACTCTAATTTAGTTGTTTTAATGCTCAATGTTGCCTCTCAGAATGTTAACTATGGGATATATCTATTATTTATTGGGTAAAGAGTGAATTTTCTCAAGACCAAATAAGAAAAAAGATGATCAAGAAACCTTAATCATCTTTTTTAGTGTTTGATTTTATTGAGGAGATCACATTATGGCGTAAAAGTACCTACACCAAGGTCATCTTCACGGCGTGTCTTCTCTATCATTTCTGAAGGAGAAACAGCAACACGTAATCCCATGTCTTTTTCAGTACGAACTAACGTACCACGTAAAGAGTTCGTAAATGATTCTGTAATATGAAGATCAACAAATTGTCCAATCAGTTCAGGGCTACCAGTAAAGTTAACAACACGGTTGTTTTCTGTACGGGCACGAAGTTCCATTGGGTTACGTTTTGATGGACCTTCAACCAATGCGCGAAGCTCTGTATCTAGCATTTGACGAGAGAAACGTGCTGATTGGAAGTTAATTTGCTGTTGAAGCTCAGCTAAACGGTCTTTTTTCGTTTGCTCTGGAATATCACATGGATAATCAGCCGCAGGCGTACCAGGACGAGGAGAAAAGACAAAGCTGTAGCTCATATCAAAATCTACGTCTTTAATTAGCTTCATTGTGTCTTGGAAGTCTTTTTCTGACTCGCCAGGGAAAGCAACGATGAAATCCGAGCTGATTAAAATATCAGGACGAGCTTTACGCAGCTTACGGATGATTGATTTGTACTCAATAGCAGTATGAGGACGTTTCATCATCGTTAGGATTCGGTCTGAACCACTTTGAACGGGTAGATGCAAGAAGCTTACTAATTCAGGTGTATCTTCGTAAACAGCAACAATATCATCACCAAATTCTAGTGGGTGACTCGTTGTGAAACGTAAACGGTCAATACCATCAATAGAAGCAACCATGCGTAGTAAATCAGCAAATGAACAGATATCACCATCGTACATTGGACCACGATACGCATTAACGTTCTGGCCTAATAGATTAACTTCACGTACACCTTGTTCAGCAAGTTGAGCAATTTCAAATAGCACATCGTCTAACGGACGGCTAACTTCTTCACCGCGAGTATAAGGAACAACGCAGTAAGTACAGTATTTTGAACAACCTTCCATGATAGAAACGAATGCAGATACGCCATCCGCTTTCGGTTCTGGAAGGTTATCGAATTTTTCGATCTCTGGGAATGAAATATCCATAACGGTTTTTTCATTAGAAAGCGATTGTTTGATCATTTGTGGCAAACGGTGAAGTGTTTGAGGGCCGAAAATTACATCAACGTAAGGCGCTCGTTGGCGAATATGATCACCTTCTTGAGTCGCAACACAACCACCCACACCAATAACTAAGTCTGGTTTTTTATCTTTTAAATGTTTCCAGCGTCCCAATTGGTGAAACACTTTCTCTTGTGCTTTCTCACGAATTGAACAGGTATTTAATAACAGAACATCCGCTTCTTTTGGATCTTCAGTTAATTCATAACCATTTGCGGCACCTAAAAGATCGGCCATTTTAGATGAATCGTATTCGTTCATCTGGCAGCCCCAGGTTTTAATTAGCAGTTTCTTAGTCATGTAACTTTTTCACTCGTATTTTATTACTAGAATTCGGTACAGTTTTGAGAGACAGGCTCAATCAAAACGGATAGGGCGCGTATTGTACTGCTTTCCACGCTTAATGACTAGATGTAGACACCCTTGAATATTTTAAGGGTATTATTTGAATGATTTAGATTAAGAGTGAATCACGATAGAATAAGAGAAATTATTGACTCATATAAGGTCTATGGATGATGAAAGAATATGATTATACGATCGTTGGTGGTGGAATGGTGGGAGCCGCTACTGCCATTGGTTTATCGAAATTAGGATATCAAGTTGCTGTCATTGAGCATAAAGCGCCAGCCTCTTTTGATGATAGCCAACCAATGGATATTCGTGTTTCTGCTATTTCTCAATCTTCCGTTGATCTGCTTGAAGCCTTGGGTGCTTGGCAATACATCAAAGAAATGCGTGTATGCCCTTATAAGCGCTTAGAAACATGGGAGCAGCCTGAATGTCGAACTCGTTTTCATTCTGATGCCTTAGATATGGAACAACTGGGCTTTATCGTTGAAAACCGCCTTATTCAATTAGGGTTATGGCAAATGTTTTCTACTTATGAAAACCTAACCGTTATTACTCCTGCAAAAATTGCTGAGCTTGAATTTTTTACTGACCACAATGTACTGACATTGGAAAATGGCGATAAAATTAAAACAAAATGGGTTATTGGTGCTGATGGTGCTAATTCTTATGTTCGTCAGAAAGCAAAAATAGGGATCACTGCTTGGGATTATCGTCAGCATTGCATGTTGGTCAATATAGAGACCGCTGAAGCTCAACAAGATATTACCTGGCAGTGGTTTACGCCTTCTGGTCCTCGATCATTTCTTCCTCTACATGGAAACAAAGGCTCTTTAGTTTGGTATGACTCACCTTCACGTATTAAACAGCTTTCTTCTATGAGTTCTATTCAGTTAGAAAAAGAAATTAAAGCGTATTTTCCACAGGAGTTGGGAGAATTTACCGTTGAACAATCAGGTTCATTTCCTTTAACGCGTCGACACGCTCAAAAATACGTCGATCATCGTTGTGTTTTATTAGGGGATGCGGCTCATACCATTAATCCTTTAGCAGGACAGGGCGTAAATTTGGGTTTTAAAGACGTAAAAGTGTTGTTGGAAGAAATTGAAGCTAAAGGGTCTGAGACTGATAAAGCCTTATTGTCTTATCAATCCAAACGGAAAATAGATAACTTAGCCATGCAAAGCAGTATGGATTTGTTTTACACCTTATTTAGCAACGCTTTACCACCGATTAAATTTTTACGTAATGTCGGTTTAAAACTGGCTGATTCATCTGGTGCATTGAAAACACAAGCATTGAAATATGCGTTGGGTTTATAGAAATAATTCTAGGGACTAGAGCTTAGGGACGAGTAAAAGCGAATCTACAGAAAGTAAGGTGATCATTTGGTCACCTTTTTTATTGCGTTAAAACCATTGAATTGGTTCATTAATACGATTTAGCTTTAGAAGCAGAAGCAAGGAAAAGAGCGATCTTTAAGAAGAATGTACAGACGAAAAAAAAGCCCATCAAATTAATGATGAGCTTTCTTAAAAGTGGTTGGGATACCTGGATTTGAACCAGGGAATGCCGGCATCAAAAGCCGGTGCCTTACCGCTTGGCGATATCCCAACAGAGAAGATTACGTTAGTAGTTAAACTAATATAAGCATCTTTAAATATGGTGCGGACGGAGAGACTTGAACTCTCACACCTTACGGCGCCAGAACCTAAATCTGGTGCGTCTACCAATTCCGCCACGTCCGCGTTCTTCTAATTGTTAATTAAAACAAAGAGTAGAAATTTTTTATAGTTAGAAGACGAATTGGAGAGTCTTTCTAACGTTGTCATCATCGATTAGGTTAAATCAATCATGTAAGTAGTGGTTGGGATACCTGGATTTGAACCAGGGAATGCCGGCATCAAAAGCCGGTGCCTTACCGCTTGGCGATATCCCAACAGAGAAGATTAGATTAGTAATTAAACTAAGATAATGCATCTTTAAATATGGTGCGGACGGAGAGACTTGAACTCTCACACCTTACGGCGCCAGAACCTAAATCTGGTGCGTCTACCAATTCCGCCACGTCCGCGTTCTTCTAGTTGTTAATTAAAACAAAGAGTAGAAATTTTTTATAGTTAGAAGACGAATTGGAGAGTCTTTCTAACGTTGTCATCATCGATTAGGTTAAATCAATCATGTAAATAGTGGTTGGGATACCTGGATTTGAACCAGGGAATGCCGGCATCAAAAGCCGGTGCCTTACCGCTTGGCGATATCCCAACAGAGAAGATTAGGTTAGTAGTTAAACTAAAATAATACATCTTTAAATATGGTGCGGACGGAGAGACTTGAACTCTCACACCTTACGGCGCCAGAACCTAAATCTGGTGCGTCTACCAATTCCGCCACGTCCGCGTTCT